>NZ_JBNPXS010000001.1:0-163969 GCF_050433185.1 Desulfitispora alkaliphila | reverse complement strand
AATAGAGATAAATTACTCAAGAAAAAACGCAACACCAAGAAAAAAGTCAGCCACTAGGGTGACTGACCATTAATGTGGCGAAGCCACTTTTTTTACCAGGAATGTTCTCAGCATTGAATAACTACTATTTAAAAACTATACAATCTCAGCCCTCAATCTACCGGCATTTTTACAATAAAAAGCAGAGTACCTGCTTTTGGAGCATTTTAAGTACTTGTTTGCACCTCACTTATTTTGCTAAGTTGCGAAGTTTCATAGCAGACTACAAACCTAACATAATAGTATGCACTCATCCCTTTCCCGCAATTGTAATTTCCAGGATGAAACAGCTAGGCTTAAATATCCCCCTGGCAGTTGCCATCACAGATTACGGCTACAACGAAGCCTGGTATGTTCAAGGTATAAACATGCTCCTAGTAACAACAAAAGAGCAACAAAGTTTTGCCATGATAAAGGGTATTTCCAGAGAAAGAATTTACATCTCTGGCGTTCCCATAGCATCTGAATTCAAGCCCGCTGCTCCCAAGGATAAACCCAAGATAAAAAAACAACTGGGATTAGAGGAAAAATTACCAGTAGTTTTAATCATGGGTGGCGGCCTAGGGCTGACAATGGGCCCAGATCAGCTACAGTCCATACGAAACAGCACTACACCTAAACAGATTGTACTAATAACTGGAAACAATAAGCAGCTATACTCAAAGCTAACCTTAAAATATAAAGACCAAAAAAGTATTCACATCCAGGGCTGGGTCGATAATATCCACCAATACATGCAAGCAGCAGATTTTCTTCTCACAAAGCCAGGTGGGGTGACAATAACAGAAGCTATGGCCACCGAGACACCAATAATTCTTATGGAGGCTTTGCCTGGGCAGGAGGAGGAAAACTTAGATTTTCTGTTAAAAAACAGGGCAGCTCTATACTACGAGCAGGAGAAGCACGGTAGCATGGCTACTTTTCTAGACACTGTTATAGCAGATACAAAGCAACTAGAAGATATTAGCAAGAATGCCAGTCTTCTGTTATCCAGCCACTCACCTGAAGATATAGCCCGTTTGTTGAATACCAGAATGAACCTCTCAGCAACCGGCTTTGGAGGTGCATATTATGGGTTATCATAAAGTCATGGACTATATTACAAAAACCGCGGGAACAATGCTTTCTGAACTAACACCCTTACACTCACTTCTCCCTAAAACTGGCTATACACATACCTTCTGCTTAGATCAGTCTATTAAAATTCTCAAAGCAGATGCTCTATTCGCCGCTTCTGAAAAAGCGACTACTTTCTATCAAGACATTTGCCAGGGAATATTATGGGCAGACAAAGCTTTAAAAAATTCTAGCCACTTTTATAATCCAGTTACCAAAAAAGGTCTTGTTGGCTACAATAGTGCCATAGATGAAGGAGAATACTATTGGAAATTAGCCCTACAAAGCTGGTCAAATAATGATTATCAGAAAGCTTTTTTTTACTTAGGTGCATGCATTCACTTAATTCAAGACTTATGCGTTCCCCATCACTCGGCAGGCAAGCTGTTTGATGGGCATCAGGAATTTGAAAACTGGGCCGAAGCTCACTGTCGCCAATTTTCTGTAGAGCGCATGGGGATTTATGGGGTTGGAGATTCTCCAAGTAATTGGATTGAGCACAATGCTCTTATTAGCGTACAACTCTATCCTCTGATAAAAGGCATACCTCCAGAAGCTAATTTTAAAAAGGCATGTAAAATTCTCTTGCCCCTATCCCAAAGAACTATTGCCGGATTCGTGGCTAGCTTCATGCAAAAAGTAGAGCACTAGGCTCTACTTTTTCGCGCTTCCTCATATAAATCGCAGCCGAAGCTGTCATTGACTACTACTGCAGGAAAGTCCTTAACCTCTAGACGGCGAATTGCCTCAGGTCCCAAGTCTTCGTAAGCAATTACCTCAGCCTTCACAATACACTTGGCCAGTAAGGCGGCAGCTCCCCCGATTGCCCCAAAGTAAACTGCTCCGTACTCTTGGAGGCTGTCTTTAACTTCCTGGGAGCGCTTACCCTTGCCAATCATTCCCTTCAAGCCTTTTTTAAGTAATGGTTCCGTGAGGGAATCCATGCGATAGCTAGTAGTAGGACCAGCCGAGCCAATAACTTGATGGGGCTTTGCTGGTGTTGGTCCAACATAATAAATTATTTGACCTTCTAACTCTACCGGCAGATCTTCCCCGTTGTCTATTAGTTCTACTAGACGCTTATGAGCAGCATCCCTAGCTGTGTAGATAACACCAGAGATGTAGACCTGATCTCCGCTCTTGAGCTTTGAAATATCCTCTTGAGTTAGAGGAGTGGTTAGTTTGTGTTCAGCCATAATCAAATCCCCCTTATAGCACTGCTTCTGCGTGTCTAGCCGCGTGGCAGTTGATGTTTACAGCTACTGGGAAGCTGGCAATGTGGCAGGGCTCCATTTCTATTAGAACTCTGAGAGCAGTAGTTCTACCACCAAAGCCCTGGGGGCCAATGCCCAGTTTGTTAATGCGTTCTTGAATTTCAGCTTCCATTTCCTTTAATTCAGCATCCCCATTTTCACTATCTAGAGGCTTTAACAATGCTTTTTTAGCTAAATAAGCACATCGCTCGAAATTGCCACCTATTCCAACGCCTACAACTAGGGGAGGGCAGGGGTTGGGACCTGCCTTATCAACTGATTCCACTACAAAATCTATTACTCCCTGTTTACCCTGCGCAGGAGTTAACATCTTTAGTGTGCTCATATTTTCGCTACCACCGCCTTTAGGCGCCACACTAATTTTCAAATTATCTCCTGGCACTATATTGGTGTGAACAATTGCTGGTGTGTTATCACCTGTATTTTTTCGGGTAAAGGGATGACACATGGATTTGCGCAGATATCCTTTGTCGTAACCTTGACGAACACCTTCAGTAATTGCATCTTTTAAGGCACCGCCTTCAATTTTTACATCCTGGCCCATATCAATAAAGACAACTGCTGCTCCAGTATCTTGACACATTGCAACCTTTTCTGTTTCGGCTATCTTGGCATTTTGAATGAGTTTTGCCAATATTTCTTTACCCACTGAAGATTCCTCATTTTCTAATGAGCTTTGAAAGGCATCTACTACACTTTGATCCAGGTCCGTATTTGCCTTTATACAGAGTTGGGCAACGGTATCAACAATTGTATCGTAAGCAATAGTTTTCAAAGTAACTCACCGCCTTTTGCATTTATACTTAGCCTTAGCACGAGCGCGCTAAACCTTCGATCGATCCAGAAAATTAATGGTGCGCCTCAGGGATTAAGCTGAGGCGCACTTACAATATTGTTACTGCTTTCGGGCAATGCCAGCTTCCTTAGCAGCATTGGCAACAGCTTCGGCGACTACTTTACTTACTCTAGGGTCAAATGGTTTTGGTATTACATAATCATCGCGCAGTTCGCTTTCTTCAATTATTCCAGCAATGGCATATGCTGCTGCTGCATTCATATCTGCAGTTATTTCCGCTGCCCGTACGTCTAGAACACCTCGGAAGATACCAGGGAATGCAAGCACGTTGTTTACTTGATTAGGGAAGTCTGATCTACCAGTACCTACAACTCGAGCACCTGCTTCTTTAGCGTCATCGGGAATAATTTCAGGATCTGGGTTGGCCATAGCGAAAATGATAGAGTCTCTGTTCATGCTTTTGACCATTTCCTTGCTAACCGCGTTAGCCACGGAAACTCCCATGAAGACATCGGCTCCTTCCATAGCCTTAGCTAGGTCGCCGCCTTCGCTATCTACGGCAAACTCTTCTTTATATTTATTCATACCTGCGGTTCTGCCTTTGTAGATGATACCTTTGCTGTCTAATAGGAGGATGTTAGTTACTCCTAATTGCTTCAATAGCTTAGCAATGGCAATTCCAGCTGCACCAGCACCATTAATTACTACCTTTAACTCTTCCATTTTTTTGTCAACAAGCTTTAGAGCGTTAATCAATCCAGCTACTGCAACAATAGCGGTACCGTGTTGATCGTCGTGGAAGATGGGGATATTAGTTTCAGCTTTCAAGCGCTCCTCTACTTCAAAGCACTTAGGAGCTGTAATGTCTTCTAGGTTAACCCCTCCGAAGGAAGGCTCTAATAGTTTAACAGTTTCAACTATTTTGTCAGCATCTTGAGTAGCTAAGCATAGGGGAAAAGCTTCTACGTCTGCAAAAGCCTTAAATAAAACAGCTTTCCCTTCCATAACCGGCATTGCCGCTTTGGGACCGATGTTGCCTAGGCCCAGTACAGCAGAACCATCACTGACCACAGCCACCATGTTTCCTACACCTGTATACTTAAATACATCATCTTCGTTTTCTGCTATCTTGCGGCAAGGCTCAGCTACTCCAGGGGAATATGCCAAACTTAAATCCCACTCGTTCTTAACAGCTACTTTACTTTCGATCTTTAATTTTCCTTGGTTTTCTAAGTGCAACTTTAGTGCTTCGCTTTTCAAATTTTCTTTGCTCATTTCATTCACCTCTTAGATTGTTATTTTTTAAACCAATTCTTGATACCATAAAAAGTTGTTTGTCTATTTAGTGTCCCCAAAGATTTATCTAAAGGTATATGCTTAGGGCAAGCTTGCACACAATTTTGTGCATTACCGCAATCTACTATACCACCTTTACCCATAGCTGTTTCTAAACGCTCCTCCATATTCATTTTGCCATTTGGATGGCTATTGAATAGGGTAACCTGACTTAAAGCCTGGGCTCCCATAAAGGGGGACTTTTCGTTAAAGTTGGGGCAGGCCTCTAGGCAACAGCCACAGGTCATACATTTTGAGTATTCATAGGCTTCCTGACGTTCTAGATCCTTCATAATAGGAGGAGGCCCTGCATCGTGAGAACCATCAGTTTCTACCCAAGCTTTTACATTCTTTAGATTCTCAAACATTACCTGTCGGTCAATCATTAAATCCCTGATAACTTGGAACTTGCTAAGTGGTTCTAGTGTAATGGGACCAGGTGGCAGTTTATCAATTAGGGCAGCACAGGATTGTCTTGCCTCACCATTTATCAGCATAGTGCAGCCACCGCAGACTTCTTCTAAACAATTGCATTCCCATACTACCGGAGCTACAGTTTTCCCTTTTGTATTCACAGGTTTTTTTCTTAGTTCCATTAGCATACTGACAACGTTTTGATTTGGTCTATAAGGAAGTTTAAATTCTTCCCAATAGGGAGTACTTTCTCTGCTGTTTTGGCGTTTAACTTTGAAGTGGATAAAGTCCCTTTTCATCTTCTCAAGCCTCCTTTTTAGCAGTGGCTCGGCCGTCCACGTTGTATTTTCGCTCTACAGGTTCTACTAGTGAAATATCCACATCTTCGTATTCAAATTTCGGACCATCCTTAGTCCAAAAGGCTTTAGTAGTTTTTAGCCAGTTTGCATCATCCCGTTTTGGGAATTCTGGTTTATAGTGAGCACCACGACTCTCGTCTCTGTTCAATGCCCCTAGGGTTACTACCCTAGCCAGTTCCATCATATTTTTCAGTTGACGCACAAACATTACGTCCTGGTTACTCCAACGAGAGGTATCAGTTAAGCCGATATTTTTATAACGCTCCATCATTTCCTGAAGCTTTTCGTCAGTTGCCTTCAGTTCTTTGTTAACTCGAACGATTGAGACGTTGTCCCGAAGCATATCTCCCATTTCCTCATGAAGCTGGTATGGGTTTTCCTTACCGTTCATCTTGTAAAGTTCTTCTAACTGCTCTTTCTCGTATTTGAGCTGAGAGTCGAAAACGCTGCTCTTCACATCTTCATAGGATTTATCGACATTATTCACGTAATTGGCAATTCTTGGGCCTACTCGATAGCCACTGTATAGGGCTGACAATAGGGAGTTTGCCCCTAAGCGATTGGCGCCGTGATACATGTAATCACATTCGCCGGCAGCATATAGTCCTTGAACGTTGGTCATGTGATCCCAATCAACGTGGATACCACCCATAAAGTAGTGGATAGCGGGATAAATTTTCATTGGTATTTTTCTTGGGTCATCTCCTTGGAAGCTCTGGTAAATGTCCAAAATACCACCTAGGCGGTTATTTAAGAATTTCTCATCTAAATGACTTAAATCTAAGTAAACTTGGTTCTTTCCGTCTACTCCTAAGCCCATTTCTACGCAGACCTTGTAGATAGCTCTAGCGGCTACGTCTCTAGGTACTACATTACCGTAAGCTGGATACCATTCTTCTAAGAAATACCATGGTTTTCCGTCTTTGTAGGTCCAAATACGCCCACCTTCGCCACGAGCTGCTTCGGACATCAAGCGGCATTTATCATCTCCCACCATGCCAGTAGGGTGAATTTGAACGAATTCTCCATTGGCAAAGGATACACCTTGCTTATATATAGACATAGCAGCGCTACCAGTGTTAATAGTGGAGTTAGTAGATTTACCATAGGTTACCCCGGGTCCACCTGTGGCAATAAGTACAGCGTCTGCTTTGAATTCATGAATTTCCATGGTTGCTAAATTTTGGGCTACAACTCCTCTACATACTCGGTCCTCATCTATTACTGCGGATAGAAACTCCCAACCCTCGTACTTTTTAACTAAACCGTGAGCTTCGTATTTACGAACTTGCTCATCACAGCCGTATAAAAGCTGTTGGCCAGAAGTGGCGCCAGCAAAGGCTGTTCTTCGTTTTTTAACACCACCAAATAGTCTTAAATCCATTTTTCCTTCAGGAGTACGGCTGAACATAACACCAGCCCGAGCCATGTAGTTAATGATACCAGGAGCAGCATCACACATATCTTTTACTGGAGGTTGATTTGCCAAAAAGTCTCCCCCGTAAATTGTGTCATAAAAGTGTTCCCAAGTTGTATCGTTTTCACCTTTAGTGTCTAGGGCGGCGTTAACACCACCTTGAGCACAAACAGAGTGAGATCGCTTTACAGGCACAAGGGACAGGATATCTACTGAGATGCCCTGTTCAGCAGCTTTAATTGTGGCCATAAGGCCTGCTAGACCGCCTCCTACTACAATAATCTTACCTTTCTTTTTAGCCATATTAATCCTCCTTACGCTCTAAAAGCAAGTAGTATTTGAATTGACAAGACGCTTAGCACTATAAACAGAGCAGAAGTAACGTAAGTAACAACCTTTTGAGATCTAGGACCAATTGTAATGCCCATGTCAATTAACAGACCCCAAAGCCCATTTGCAAAGTGGTACATGCTGGCTATTACTCCTACTATATAAAAGCCTAATATAGCAGGGTTTGCTAGTTCGCTAGCCATTAGGTTGAAGTTAATCTCAGTTCCATATAAGAGCTTCGCCATTCTAGTTGTATACACATGATAAACTAAAAACACAAAAGTTATCAGTGCAGAAATCCGCTGCAGGTAGAAAGCCCAGTTACGGTAATGACCGTATTTAGAGGTATTGTTTCTAGCAATGTAAACTATCCATAATCCATATAAACCGTGGAATAGAATAGGCACTGCGATTATAAATATCTCCATAAAACCTACAAATGGTAGCTGTTCCATGAAACCGGCAGCAGCATTAAAGCTTTCTGGTCCTTTAAGTGCATAAGAGTTAATGGATAAATGCACTAGCAAAAAAATTCCTACAGGCAGTAGCCCTGTTAGTACTTGTAGTTTTCGCAATAGAAAGTAGTTTTTTTCAAAGAAACTCATTTTATATATTCCCTCCTTTATAAAGTCTAAGATGATTATGAGAGACCACTGGCCCTCCTTTCTTATTTAAATTTAACAAAAAAACCCGCAAGATAAACCTCTTGAATGTAAGAGGACTTATCTACCGGGTTTTACCTATAAATTAAAATGCGGGTTCACTGGTGCCGCACTTTACTAGGCAAGGGGTAGTATGTTAGTTTTCAAAGCTACTCACAAATCAGAAGAATCTGAAAATTCAGCGCGTGTTTAACAAAAAGGGGTGCTTTCTGTTTACACGCTGTAATTTACTCGTCTATATATTCATTTTCCTTATATTCTAGATACTTCTTATGAGCAGATTTCATTGCCGATATAATAGACTTTTTTGCGTGACCAAGGTAGCTGTGATTAAGAATTCTAGTGATATTATCAATATCATTAATGTTCTGGCCGACTAAGATCTCGCGACAAAAGTCCTTTCCTGTTTTTGTGGTAATGGAAATATCAGCATCTAAAATAGTACCTGTTTCTCTTCCAACAAGTAGCCCAACACCGATAACCTTGTATAGTTGAGCTGCAGTGATGTTAGTAGGCAGTTTAGCATAGCCAGTTATGAAAACTTTATCGGGCAAATTCAATTTTTAGAAAAACCTCCTTATAGTAAAATACAACTTTTATAACAAAACCTGGTATGAGCAAAGTTTTCTTAAGTATGATTATATTCTAATTATACAAAAATTTTAAAATTCCTGCCTGAATATTAAAAAAAAATAAAATATTTTTAAATTTCAACAAAAACCGACAAATGCTAAGTTGATATTAGCATTTGTATACTTTTGGCATCGGGTTCAAATACTAACTTGACTAACTATTTGAAGTTATTGCAGGTGATCCCATTGAAAAAGCCGCTTAAGCCAAGCGAGTATAGGTCAAAGCGCCGACAGAAAAAAATTGAAGATAAGAAGATGACAGATAGTGATACATCAGAACTTTATTTAACAGTTGATCTAAACTGGAATGAAAGATTGTTGCAAAAATTTATTGGTAACAACAATGATATAAATTTTCGTCGCTTTCAGCTGCCAACAGTAGAGCAGGAGTGCTTACTGGTATTTGTAGATGGCTTAGTAAAGGACGAGGCTATTACTGATTCTATTTTGCGGAATCTGATGTTAGAACTTCCTAAGGTAATTAATTTACAAGAGAAGAAAAAAGAACATATTAATGCAAAAGACCTTGAGATGCTTTTAATCAGTGAAGGTGAGGTAGCTTTAACAGGTAATATTCAAGAAATTGTAGACCAGGTGCTCAGTGGTGAAGCAGCTGTAATATTAGAAGGTGAAAACCAAGCTGCCTTAATAGACACTCGTGGTTGGGAAATGCGAGGAATAGAGGACGCTTCCTCAGAAAGTGTTATTCGCGGACCTCGGGAGAGCTTTACTGAAACACTACGCATTAATACTTCTCTGATTAGGAGAAAAATCAGGAGCAGCGACCTGAAAATAGAGGCTCTAAACTTAGGAACCAAGACTAAGACAGATATTGCTATTGCCTACTTGGAGGGAGTAGTTAATCCCAAGGTAGCAGAAGAGGTTAAGAAGAGGCTCAATCGAATTGATATTGACAGTGTGCTAGAGAGTGGTTATTTAGAGGAATTAATAGAAGATAGTCCCCTCTCACCTTTTCCCCAAATCCAAACTACAGAGCGGCCCGACAAAGTAGCGGCCAATATCCTGGAGGGTAGAGTTGCTATTATAGTAGATCATACTCCCTTTGTAATGTTGGTGCCAACAGTGTTTATTCAATTTTTCCAAGCATCTGAGGACTACTATGAACGCTCTATGTCCAGTAATGTGCTCAGGGGAGTGAGGGTATTGGCCTACATAATCAGTTTAGCCTTACCCGCTTTTTATGTTGCTACAATTAACTTTCATCAGCAATTGATACCCTTTGATTTAGCGTTGAGCATAGCAGAGGGCAGGGCGGGAGTACCCTTCCCTCCGTTTTTAGAGGCTTTTTTGATGGGACTTATATTTGAAATCTTACGGGAAGCGGGAGTAAGGCTACCAAAACCTGTGGGACAGGCAGTAGGCATAGTGGGAGGGCTAGTGTTAGGCGAAGCGGCAGTGACTGCTGGTTTGGTCAGTCCTATCATGGTTATAGTGGCAGCACTTACGGCCATTGCCTCCTTTGCTCTGCCCAATTACAGTTTGATTATTTCCAGCACTATAATAAGGTTAGCTTTAATGTTGCTTTCTGCTTTCATGGGGTACTATGGGCTAATTTGGGGATTGGTGGCAGTTTTAATTCACTTAGTAAGCCTTCGTTCTTTTGGGGTCCCATACATGTCTCCTCTGGCACCTGTTAGTACTGGTGGACTTAAAGACACGTTTTTTAGAGTTCCCTGGTGGTTGATGGTAAGCAGGCCTCATTTAATTGGAACTAAGAACCAAAAGCGGGGTAAAAGGCAAATGCCCCATCCCAGAAGGGGGAGAGGTGGTCAATGAATAATTACCAAATATCAAATAGACAAGGGTTATTGTTAGTTATGGCTACAGTGCTTGGTACTGTGTTCCTACCCCTGCCTGGAGTAGTTACTGCTAGCGCCGGCAGTGCTGGGTGGATGGGAGCACTGTTGGGCTATAGTGCGTCTGCCATTCCAGCTTATTTCATATATAAGGTTTGCAATAAATATCCTGGGAAAAATTTAGCACAGATAATAGAAATTTTAGTGGGGAGAATATTGGGTCGTCTTATTAATGTATATATAATGTTGGTTTTCTTTTATTTAAGTTCTATGTTAATAAGGCAATTAGGTGAACTCTACTCAGTAGTAGTAATGCCAAGGACTCCGATTATAGTTTTCGGTAGTACTATTTTAATTCTAGTTGTTTTTATATTGAGACAAGGCTTAGAGGTGTTGGCGAGGGTTAATGAAATTTTAATATCTCTTTTGCTTGTAACTTTGCTGGGAATGGTGGTATTGGTGTTAGGAGATATAAATTTAGACCATATGTTACCATTTATGGGAGAGGGGTTAGGAGGAATTGCGGTGGGTGGATTATTGACGTTTGCCGTGGCCATGGAATATGTGCTCATTCTGGGTTTTATTTTGCCACAATTCAGGATGCAAGAAAAGGCTGGCATCTATGTTTTAGCGGGAGTAGTGGTGGGTGTAATAACCCACTTAGCTGTAATAGTAAGTGTAGTAGGAGTTTTTGAAGTAAATGAAGTGAACAGGTTTTTATATCCAATTATACAGCTGGCAAAGGTGGTAGAGCTGGGTGAATTTATTAAGGGTGTAGAAGTACTGTTGGTTGGTGGCTGGACTATAGCCTCCCTTTTAGCTATAACGATCTATATGTACGTAGCGCTTTCCGCAATGGCCCAAGTATTTGGTATAGATGATTTTAGAGAACTAGTTATGGTGGTGGCTCTATTATCTATAGCAGTATCTATGACTCCGGATAGCCTACAAGCTTTAATAAGGGAACTACAAATACTAGATAATATTTTCTTTCTATTTATTGGCTTAACTCTACCAGGTTTTTTGTTTATTCTACTAAAAGTGAGGGGTAATACTGATGAACCCTAGATTAACTTTAGTAAGAAAAATAATCATAATTACTATTTTCTTTCAGCTATGTACTTTTCCGATGGGCTGTTGGGATAATAGGAATATTGAGGATTTGGCCATAGTGGTTGGGATGGGGTTAGATCGAGGGGAAGAGAGTGATTATCGGGTGACCTTTCAAGTAGCTAGACCGGATCTTATGGGAGAACAGGAAGAGGGGAATGGTGGGTTACAAGATGTTTGGGTCACGACACAAGAGGCGGATTCAATCTTCGATGCGGTGCGAAAGGTGCGAGCCTATGCTCCCTGGGAGCTGTTTTTTGGCCATACTCAGATTATAGTAATAGGAGAGGATTTGGCGGAAGAGGGCGTAGGTCCAGCCATGGACTTTGTTCAGCGAGAGACTGACTTGCGGAGAACTGTTCTATTAGCTGTAGCTCGGGGAGAGGCTAAGACGATCCTAGGACATACCGAAGCAGAACCAGATGCAATTGACTTAATGAAGCTAATCAATATAGCTGAGTTTCATTCTGTGAATTATACTGAAATTCTGGGGAATTTTATTGCGGACATAGACGCCTTAGATCGAGCAGCGGTGGCACCTGGATTTTCCAGGGCCCGGGAAACGCCTGATGACGAAGAGTTTGCAATGCGTAAACTGGAGGATACAGCTGTATTTAAAGGGGATAAGTTAGTGGGTTGGTTAGATGAAATGGAAACTAGGGGTCTGATCTGGATCCGAGGAAGGATTATAAATGGAGTAATTGTGTTTAGAGATCCAGTGGAGGACCGGTATTTAGTGAATGTTGAAGTTACAAGAGCCAGAACAGATATAGATTTAGAAATAATTGAAGGAACCCCTGTGTACACCATAAAAGTAACCGGTGAGGGTCGGCTTGCCAGTCATACCAGTCCCCATAGATTACAGGAACCTAAAAATTTTGCGGCCTTGGAAAAGCGGGCTGCAGGTACTGTGGAGGATAAGATGAGGCGGGCGGTGGAACGGGCGCAAGAATTTGAAGCCGATTATCTGCACTTCGGTACGATTCTCCACAGAAACTACCCTGAACATTGGAAGCAGGTGAAGGATGACTGGAGTGGAGTGTTTAGGGATGTAGAAGTAAATTACGAAGTAAAGTTTAAAATTCGCAGGGCAGGTTTAATTACTAGATCTATAAACTTTAGTGAGTGATGGTGATATGAATGTATGTACTAGCCTTAGGAGTGATGGCAGTGGCATTATTAATAGCCTTAGTCGAGTTCCCAGCTATTTTTAAGAAAAGAAAATACTTCAATTTAGTGGTGGTCTTTAGCATATGGTTTATGGGGACGGCGCTTGCGCTCTATCAAGCAATAGGTTATGAAACACCTAACCTAATGGATGCATTGATAAAGCATTTTCCAACTTTTACAGAGCCAATATTAGATATATTTTTAGAATAAAGAACGCAACAATATTCTTAGAAGGGATGTGATCTTATGCAAACTGTATGGAAGGGTTCTATTAGTTTTGGTCTATTAAATGTTCCAGTGAAGATGAGCACTGCCACTGCCAGGGAAAGTTTGCGCTTTCGCACTCTCCACAGCAAGTGTCACACTCCCCTGAAGCAAAAACGCTTTTGTGCCAAATGCAACCAAGAGGTGGAGTTTCACGACACTGTAAAAGGATATGAATATGAAGAAAACAAATTTGTGATTATTGACGATGAGGATTTAGAGAATATCCCAGTTGAGAGCACTAAAACAGTGGAAATTGTGGATTTTATCAAGCTAGAGGAAGTAGACCCTATCTATTACGACAAGAGTTATTACTTGCGTCCCAATGAAGGTGGGGAAAAGCCCTACCTAATTTTAAGGGATGCCATGACAAAAACTGGACGGGTTGCAGTGGCCAAAGTAACCATTAGGCAAAAGGAGCATTTGGCACTGGTGCGAGTGTCGGGGAAAGCCCTATTACTGGAGACCATGTTCTTTCCAGCCGAGGTTAGGGGGCAAGAGGAGTTAGGGTTACCTGAGCTAGAGGAACGGGTTAAAATAAAAAGGGCTGAGCTGGATATGGCCATTGAATTGGTGGAAAACCTGACGGAAGAGTTTAATCCAGAAAAATACAAGGACGAGTATCGAGAGGAATTATTAAAGATAATTCGCAAAAAAGCCCAAGGGCAAGATGTAACAGTGGTCGAGCCTGAGAAAGAAAGGCCCCAGGTGGTAGATTTAATGGAAAGGCTCAAGGCCAGTGTGGAAGCAACTAAAAAAGTGGCAGGGGACTAGAGAACAGGTAGCTTTTGCTCCAATTCTAAAACTGGTCGGAATAAGTCGCCCAGTTCATCTAATCGCTGAAAGATGTTCTGGAATGTAAAATCTTCAGGCATTAACTGAGGGTTCGCCACTTCACTCCAAGTAAGAGGTGTAGAGACAGTAGCCTGGGCTGTAGGGCGCAAGCTGTAGGGAGCGGGAATAGTTTTATTGCTCCCGTTTTGGGCTGTGTCCAAATAAATCCGATCGCCCCGCTGGTTTACCCGTCGCTCTGTGGTTGTTAAATCGGGCCGAGCCTCCACCACTAATGGATTTAGTTGAGCTAAAAATTGGCGCACCTGATCAAAGGAATATTTGGGAGCAATAGGGATGTAGATGTGAATCCCTGTTGCTCCTGATGTTTTTGGAAAGGATTGTAATCCCAATTGGTCTAATATGGGCTTGTACAAAAGGGCGGTCTCGGCGGCCTGCCTAAATCCTGTATTTCCCGAAGGGTCCAAATCTATCACGGCCACAGGGGGCTTATCCAAATGGGGCAATCGGGAAAACCAAGTGTGCATTTCAATACAAGCTCTGTTGGCAATCCAGATAAGGCTGGGTAAATCATTAATTACACACCAGTTAACAACACCCTTTCTCTTTGAAGGGATTGGGGTGCGGGAAAGCCACGGGGGAGCTTCCCTGGGGCACTCCTTTTGATAAAAGCTCTCTCCACTAATTCCCTGGGGATAGGGCTTCATGGAAAAGGGTCGGCCTTTGATGTAAGGCAAAAGATAGGGAGAAATGCGAATATAGTAATCGATCATATCTCCTTTAGTCAAATTTAGCTCACTCCAAAATAACTTATCCAAGTTTGAGACGGAAACATTCTTGCCTTCAACTTGTAAGACGCTCATATAATTCACCTCGGTTTTAGTATTAGCCGTAAATGGCAAAATTACTAAATGAGCAGGAATTGCGCTTTTAAATATGGAATTAGTTAAGGCGCTAAAATGACTAAGGAGGATACATTGGTGACTGAAAATACACGTAATACATATACATTGGAGCAAGCTCAGAACCTTACTAGAGATGAGGTTCGCGGAAATTACAAGCAGTATGTAAATCCAGGCATAGTTCAGATGTTGTCTATGCTCGATTTTGACAAGCAGTATGTTAAAGCTCAGGATATATCTGTTTGGGATAGTGAAGGGAACGAGTATATAGATTTTTTGGGAGGATACGGTTCTCTGAACGTGGGACACAATCACCCGCGAGTGTTGGAGGCAGTTAAGAGTTCTATGGAAAAGCCAAATCTGTTGCAGGCATCAATGGGGACTTTGGCAGCGGCTTTAGCTCACAACCTAGCTCAGATTTTGCCAGGAGATTTGGAAAAGACCTTTTTCTGTAATAGCGGTGCTGAAGCGGTAGAGGGTGCCCTGAAGCTAGCCAGAGCTGCCAGTGATAAGGATAAGATTATCTATTGTGCCCATAGCTTTCACGGTAAGAGTATGGGAGCCCTTTCAGTGACTGGGCGCTCTAAGTATCAGACAGCCTTTGCACCCCTATTGCCAGGCTGTGATTATGTTCCCTTTGGGGATTTGGCCCTTTTGGAAAAGGAAATGCAGCGGGGTGATGTGGCTGCCTTTATCTTTGAGCCAATCCAAGGGGAGGGTGGAGTTATATTGCCGCCCACTGGCTATATCCAAGGGGTAAGAGAGCTGTGTGATAAATATGGGGCCCTGATGATAGCCGATGAAATTCAGACTGGATTCGGGCGGACAGGCCATATGTTTGCCTGTGAAGGTGAAAAAGTGGTACCCGACATTATCTGTTTGGCCAAGTCATTAGGTGGGGGCGTAATGCCCATGGGTGCCTATGTAACCAAGACGGAAATATGGGAAAAAGCCTATGGGGGAATGGAAAAGGCCACAATGCACACATCTACTTTTGGTGGTAACACCCTTGCCTGTGCAGCTGGCATTGAGACTATCCAGGTAATTATGGAAGAGGATCTTGTGGAAAGAGCTCGGGAAAGAGGACATTACCTGTTGACTAGGTTGAATTTGCTAAAGGACAAGTACCCTATTATTGCTGACGTAAGAGGCAAAGGCTTGCTGGTGGGCTTGGAATTTAAAAAGCTCGAAGGGGGCTTGATGAATAAGCTCACAGGAGGGATGATGACAAAGCTTTCTCAAGAGTATCTGGGAGCCCTTGTAGCAGGTGAGTTGCAAAACAAGTACGGCATTATTACTGCCTATACCCTGAACAATCCCAACGTTATCAGATTAGAGCCGCCCCTAACTGTAGGAGAAGCTCATATAGACCAAGTAATAGATGCATTAGAAGATATTTTCTCTAAGAAGCAAAGCTTTACAAGTATGGCCTTATCCAGTGGGAAAACTGTGTTGGGTTCCTTCTTTAAAAAGTAGTGAGGGGTACTGTGCAACGGACTTATGGTTAGTTGTGCAGTAGCTCCTTTTCTTTTTATGCAGTTAAGCCAAGCGAAAGGAACCTAATAGCAAGCCTAGATAAGCGGCTAGCATACCTAAAGTAAGGCTTGTGATGGCATAGAGTAAGGCTATCCTATAGAAGCCTTTTTGGATGGCTTGGAGAAGCTCAACAGAGAAGGTAGAAAAAGTAGTATAAGAACTTAGAAAACCCAGTACAAGTAAGGCTTCAACCTTAGCACTAATTAAATAGTGACTGTTAAAGGCTACAAATAATCCCAACAGGAAAGAGCCAGATATATTGATGGTCCAAGTAGCCCAGGGAAATGGGTGAGAAAAGTGTTTTTTTATTAAACTACTTAGTAAGTGACGAGTAATTGCCCCAGCGCTACCACCTAGGCCAATAGCTAAATAAGTTAACATTGCCCATCGCTCCTTGGAGTAATTTTACTTTGGAGGTAGTGAGCAAGATAAAAGCCCAGCGCTGCCATGCTAATTCCTCCAGCTATATTCAGCGCTTCATAAAAAAACCACCAATTAATTCCCCACTGCTCCAGTAGGTTAATAGTTTCTAAACTGATAGTGGAGAAGGTGGTGAACGAGCCAAAGAATCCAGTTGCAAAGCCTATCTTCATATAATTGGGGAGGGCAATTCTCTTGTGACTCCAGGTCAAGACAAAGGCCAAGCCCAGGCTCCCCAACAGGTTTACTGTCAAAGTCCCAAGGGGAATAATAGTATCTGTGTGATTGACTATTATTTGAGCTAAAAAAGAGCGACTAATAGCGCCCATAAATCCGCCTAGGGCTAGGGATAAGATTATACGTGCATCCATGAAATACCCTCCAGTACTTTTTTATTATCTTTATTTTTTTCAAGATAATAGGAGTTATTCCTTTGAGTATAGAAATATAATTTAACTTGTCTTATTAAAAGGAGCTATAGTGAAATGAAAATTGTAATAGCCAGTGTACTTATAGGAATAATTACGTTGCTAGGGGGCTGCACTCAGGATGAAGAGGTTCTTACAGTGGCTGCAGCATCAGACCTACAACATGCCTTCAGAGAGTTGGGCCCGCTGTTTGAAGAAGAGACGGGGATAGAAGTAAAGTTTAACTTTGGCAGTACAGGTCTATTGGCTCAGCAAATAGAAAATGGTGCGCCTGTAGATGTTTTTGCAGCTGCCAATAGAGCCTATGTGGAGAGGCTGGCAGCGGAGGACTTAGTGGTAGAGGATACTAGGGCGATTTATGCAAAGGGTAGAATTGTGCTGGTAAGGGGTCAGGAGCTGGAGTTAGATTGGGTGGATTTGTCAAATGGCAATTGGGAACTACTACTTCACGAGAGTATAAGAAATATAGCCATAGCCAACCCAGCTCATGCTCCATATGGGAAAGCCGCTCAAGAGTTTTTGCAGTCTGTTGAAATGTGGGAGGGCTTGGAGGACAAACTAGTCTATGGTAGCAGTGTGACCGATGCCCTTCACTTAGTTACCTCTGGTAATGCGGAAGTTGGAATAGTAGCACTGTCAATAGTTATCGATAGAGAACAAACATATTATTTGTTATCTGAAGAGTTACACCAACCTCTAGAGCAAGAAATAACAGTAGTGGAGTTTAGTCCAGCTAGAGAAGAGGGTAGGCAGTTTGTAGAACTCGTAACTGGACCTATAGGCAGAGAAATACTAGCTGATTACGGGTTTGAGCTTCCTGAGCTATAAAGGAGATGAATCTAGTGAGTGAAGTTAATTTATTTCCTCTGTATCTATCATTAAAAGTATCAATTTTGGCTACATGTCTTTCCCTGATCATTGGTATCCCAGCGGCTTGGATTTTAGCCAGGAAAGATTTTTATGGTAAAAGCTTACTAGATACCCTAGTAACTCTTCCTGTAGTGCTACCGCCCACTGTACTGGGATATTACTTACTGGTGGTGATTGGGAGGAATAGCTGGTTTGGACAGGCCTTTGAGCGAATAACTGGATTCAGCCTAGTATTTACCTGGCAGGCAGCAGTTTTGGCCGCTTCTTTAGTCTCTATACCACTTTTAATTAAATCCTGTAAGGCAGCATTTTTGGCTGTTGACCCAGATGTAGAGGACGCTGCTAGAACTTTAGGGAAGGGCGAGCTAGAGATATTTTGGAGAGTAACAGTGCCCTTGGCTTGGCCTGGGATGCTGGCAGGAATTGTTTTAAGCTTTGCCAGGGCCCTTGGAGATTTTGGTACTACCTTGATTGTAGCTGGAAACATCCCGAATAGGACCCAGACTATGCCTATAGCAATTTACGATGCCCTATTGGCAGGAGACAGCCAAACGGTCAACTTCTTAGTGATTTTAATGACCGCTGTTGCCTTAGCTATTTTATTAGCCTTAAATAAGTTGGAACGGCTGGGGAGGGGACCATATTAAATGCTAGAATTTCAACTTTACAAGAACTATGAGGACTTTTCTCTAGAGGTGGGCTTTAGCTCTAGGGAAGAGTTGGTTGCCATAATGGGGCCTTCAGGCTGTGGTAAAAGTATGACATTGCGATGTTTAGCTGGATTGGTTCAGCCCGATCAAGGCCAAATTGTTTTAAACGAACGGATACTCTATGATAGCAGTAAGGGGATTTGGGTTCCTCCTCAGCAAAGGCGGATAGGTTATGTGTTTCAGAGTTATGCCCTTTTTCCCCACTTGGATGTAGAGCAGAATATTTCCTTTGGGATTAAAAAGGGTAGAGATCAGTTGGATGCCCAGAAGCAGCTGAAAAAGCTAATAAAGGGAATGCGTTTGCAAGGGCTAGAACAGAAGCGGCCGCGGGAACTTTCAGGGGGGCAACAACAGCGGGTGGCTCTAGCTAGGGCGCTTATGGCGGAGCCGGAATTATTGCTTTTAGATGAGCCCTTTTCTGCTTTAGACGGCCCAGTTCGAAGCAAAATGGAGCAGGAGTTATTACAAGTATTAGAAGAGGTAGAGTTGCCTGTATTGATGGTAACCCACAATATAGAAGAAGCATACAGATTATCTAAAAAAATTGCCGTAATTGCTGATGGGGTTTTGTTGCAATATGGGGAGAAGGAGGATGTGCTTTACAAGCCTACAACTCGGACAGTAGCTAGGTTTACCGGAACCAAGAACATTTTTGATGGAGTTGTCACTAATGTGTATTCGGCTCATGAAGCAGAAGTGAAAACTGACAAGATGCTTGTGAGAATAAAAAATCATGATAGAAGTTTTACTTTAGGGGATCAAGTCACATTCTGTATTAGACCTCGCAACATCTCCTTTGTAGATGTAAACAAGAAAGATCGCTGGGTGGAGCCCAACGAGTTGGACGGATATATTAGCCATATTATAGCAAATACAGATAGTTACACGGTTTTTGCAAAACTAGAAGGATACCCTACTGGGTCTAAGGATTATCAGCTACAGATAGAGGTTTCTCGGCATATGTATAATAAATTAAGTTTAAAGGAAGGGGAAAAGTATACTCTTTGCTTAAATCAGGAGTCCATTAGTCTGTTATCTTAATCTGTTTAATGCTTGGATGGCGCAGTTTATTATCACTAGTCCACTCTAAAAAGCGCACTGTTACCGGTAGAGGGGATTGGAGCCAATGAATGCTGTGGCCAGGCTTAAGCTTAACTGAGGGCTGGTTATAAAAGGGGGAGAACTCACTTTTATGCAAAGAGCTATATGCAACAATTTGTTGGCGCTTCTCTTGGTCTAATCCTGAACTGGCATTGCCAATGTAAATTAACCTAGCATTTGCTTCATCTATATGACCTAGGAGTAGGGAACGCACCTGCCCCTCTGACATTATAAAGCCCCCTGCAGTAGCGTCTATTTCCTGCCAAACCTTTATTTTATACCAATAGTCACTTTTTTTGCCAAGCAGATAGGGGCTATCCTTTTTTTTAGCTACAATACCCTCCAAACCTTCAGCGCTTACAGCTTGATACATAGAGATACCTTCTGTGGCAATACTCTGAATAGGTGATATCAGTCTGGAATTTGCGGGGATAACAGAATGGAGTAGCTCTAAGCGCTCATTGAGGGTGGCCTCTGTTAATACCTTCCCCTCCAGTTCTAGGATATCAAAGACTATGTAAGTTACCGAAATTTCTCTCATAAGGGCATTGACTGTTGATTTATTGACAGCTAAGTCCCGGCGCAATACTTGCTTGAAGTCGGGTTTCCCATTCTGGTTTAAGGATACAATTTCTCCATCGAGAATAACTCCCTTGGGAGTTAGCTTCTTAAGCGCTTCGGAAAGTTCTGGGTATCGGGAAGTGCGACGGTTACCTCGACGGCTGTAAAGCTCTTGTGAGTCAAGTTTTGACTTAGCTAAGCATCTAACCCCATCCCACTTTAGCTGGAATAGATAGTCCTGCGAATCAAATGGTTTATCTAGAAGTTTTGGTTCCATGGGTTTAAAGGGAAAAGGGAGTGGCATTAAAGAGTGCTCCTTTCAAATTAAAATAAGCCTGACATGGTCAGACTTATTTTATACTATAGAAGTTGTTTTATTCCCGTGCGGGAATTTTTAGGCAAGGTGAAGTGAAAGGTGCTTCCCTTGCCTTCGCAACTTTCTGCCCATATTTTCCCTCCATAGCTCTCAACTAGATGCTTTACTATGGAAAGCCCTAACCCTGTTCCACCTCGTTGGCGAGAACGAGCTTTATCCACGCGATAAAATCGCTCAAAAATTCTGGGCAAGTCATCCTTGGGGATACCGATGCCTGTATCTTCTATAGAAACTAATATATCATTTGGGCGCTCAAGAGCCTGTATTAAAACGTCGCTCTGAGGAGAGGAGTACTTAATACCATTACTTAAAAGATTTATAAATATTTGTTTTAAGCCATCTCTGTCCCCCAGGCATAGCATTTCTGGGGAGATAATATTGCGGATGTCTACTTGGCGTTTTTTTGCTTCTCCCTCCAATTGGTGCACTACTTCTTGAGCTACGGAATGAATTTTTACTGGTGTTAAAGTAACTTGGGTCTTAGTAGCTTCAATTCTTGATAGTTCTAAGATATCATTAATTAATCGATTCAATCGCTCTGTTTCTGTAGCGATTATGGAAAGAAAGCGATCACGGGTTTGGGGGTTTTCAGCGGCTCCAGACTGTAACGTTTCCACAAACCCCTTAATTCCAGTTAAAGGAGTTCGCAATTCGTGAGAAACATTTGCCACAAACTGTGAGCGCATATTCTCCAGCTGGCGGACAGAAGTAATATCAGTAAAGACCAGTACAGCTTCACTAACTTCTTTACCCTTGTATATTGGGGCAATAAAAACTTGCAAATATAGCTCTGGATCAGTTAAGGTGATCTCATCGTTCACTACGTTTCCCTGTTTAATGCACTTTTCTAGTTTCTGTTGGATTGAGAAGTCGCGCATCAGGGCTAAACTCGACTTTCCTATGATGCGCTCTTGTTTAACTTGAAGTAGATTCTCTGCAGCTTCGTTGACTAAGGTAATGGTTCCCCACTTGTCAACCACGATTAAACCACTGGTCATATGAGCTATCACTGCTTCTAATTTATGCTTTTGAGTATCACTTTCCTTAATTTTCTCCTGAAGACTTTCAGCCATAAAATTAAGGGCATTACTCAAATCACCAATTTCACCTCCAGAATAGGAGTGAGCTCTATGGTTTAAATTTCCCAATGCGATGCGTTTTGCTGAAAATGTTAAATCCTCTAAGGGTTTGGTGATGATAGCTGAAATGCGATAACTTAGTAATACGAAGATCATCAGCGCTATGCCGAATGTTGCAAAAATAGTTTCGTTAATTTTTGTTATAGTTTGTTCAATTTCTGTTAAGGGAACTGCCAAGCGGGTAGCTCCCTTGATTTCTGAGTCCACGTACAGGGGGAGTGCTATATAGAGAAAGTAACTATTTATTGATTCGCTAAAGCGTTTAGAAACCCCCGTATCTCCGTTTAATGCTTTTATAAATTCAGGGCGGTCTTTGTGATTTTCCATTGATGAAATATCCTTGTCGGTTTCTCCTAATACTGCACCCTGGCTGTCTATAACTGTAACCCGAGTAGTGGTTTGCTCTCCTAAAGAAAGTGTTAGGGTGTGGATAGTATCATAATTTTCATGTTCCAGATATGGAGTTAAAAACTGTTGAGCCATAACAGTCTCAGCAGTTAGACGTTCTTGTAAGTCACGAAGAAAATAACCCTCTAGAGCCTTAGAAAGAATACCTGACAACATCAAGAGTGTAATCAGTACTAGAACAAAATAGGTAAGCGTAACCTTCCAGCGAATACTTTTAAACATCCTATTGCACCTGCTCGTTAAATTTATAGCCTACACCGCGAACAGTGAGAATGTACTGAGGCTTACTGGGATCATCTTCTGTTTTTTCTCGCAAGTGTCTTACGTGTACATCTATAGTGCGGATGTCGCCAAAAAAATCTTCTCCCCAAATACGATTTAAAAGAAAATCCCGGCTAAATACCTTTCCAGGATTGGTAGCCAGCAAGTGTAGAATTTCAAATTCAGTAAGTGTTAGTTGGATCAGCTCTCCTTTAGCTGTTACCTGATGCTTATTTGTAGAAATAAATAAGTGACCCCGAACCAAGTCTTCGCTGGTAGTGGTTTCATTGAAGTTAGTGCTACGTCGTAGCAGGGCCTTAACCCGTGCTAACATTTCCCTAGGGCTAAAGGGTTTTGTTAGATAGTCATCAGCTCCCAATTCTAGCCCTAGAACCTTGTCTACTTCGTCGGTTTTAGCTGTAAGCATGAGTATGGGAAGTTTCAGACTTTTTCTGATTTCTTGGCACACTTCAAAACCATCTATTCCCGGCAACATCAGGTCTAAGATGATTAGATCTGGCTTTAGTGATTGGGCTTGGGATAAGCCGGTATGCCCATCGGTGGCAGTGATTACAGAGTAGCCTGCTTGTTCAAGGTTAAAAGACACCAGTTCTAAAATACTAGGTTCATCATCAACTACAAGAATAGTTGCTTTCAATATTATCCCCTCCCCCTGTTGCTTTTGACTAAATTATAGCATAATAATACTGGCTGAAATAAAAGTTAACACAATATTAATATTGGCTTAACAAAAGTAAAATAATGGGCATCTTGTGCTATAATAGCTTTAAGCAGTATTATTAATTTTTAGAGTCCTCGGGATCTTCCTGTTCGGTCTCTTCCTTCAATTTATCCTTTAATTGGGCATAATAGGGTTTTTGAGCTGCGGTACCGAACCACAGAGTATAAGCATTAGCTATTGCTATTACTAAGGCAGCAAAACCTAGAAGGATTAAAACAGTCAAAAAATCAACTCCTTTCAGTTAAATAAGTTATAACCAAATGCGAGTTATATCAGTATTGTGTAGGAACAATAAAGCTGTAATTACAACAATAAATATAAATATATATAGGGAGGTTTTATTTTTTAGCATACAATCTCTCCTTTATTAGTTGCACATTTAGTTTGTGCAATTAAGCAATCAAAAATTAAAATTTATAATAATCTAAACGAGGTGTTTCTGCTATGGCAAAGAAAAAATTGTCTGTATTAGATTTTAAGAGAATGAAAACAGATGGAGAAAAAATTACAATGGTAACAGCCTATGATTATACCAGTGGTATCTTAGCGGAGCAGGCGGGAATAGAAATGATTTTAGTAGGGGATTCCCTGGGAATGACTATGTTGGGTTATGATAGCACAGTCCCTGTAACCATGGAGGATATGGTGCACCATACAAAAGCCACAGTTCGGGGAGCTGAAAATACATTTGTAGTAGCGGACTTGCCCTATATGTCCTATGAAATTAGTCCAATTGATGCCATGAGAAATGGCGGGCGCTTAATTAAAGAAGGGGGAGCCGATGCAGTAAAGCTAGAGGGAGGCTCTCAAAGGGTAGAGGCGGTTAAAGCTATGACCCAAGCGGGAATTCCCGTAGTGGGGCATTTAGGTCTTACTCCCCAGACTGCTACCCAGCTAGGAGGTTATAAGGTTCAGGGTAGAGGCCAGGAAGAGGCAGAGGCCATCTTGCAAGATGCGGAGAAGTTAACTGAAGCGGGAATAATAGCCTTAGTGCTGGAGTGTGTTCCAGCAGAATTGGCAAAAAAGGTAACAGAGATAGTATCAGTTCCCACCATTGGAATTGGGGCAGGTGTAGGATGCGACGGACAGGTTCTGGTATATCACGATATGTTGGGAATTTATAAAAAGATTTCACCCAAGTTTGTAAAGGTTTATGCTGATTTATCTGAAGAAATAGTTAAAGCCTTAAGTGAATATAAACGGGAAGTTAAGGAGGGTCAATTTCCTGGCGAAGAGCACTCATTTTAAGAGTGCTTTTTCTATGCTGTAAACCCTATCTTCTTTGGTTATAATAGAGGGAGGAAGGAGTGATAACTTATGAATTATATAGATTTGCTAATAGTGGCAGTGCTGTTGTTTGCATTAGCTAGAGGTTATTTTTCAGGGCTGCTCTCCTCTGTGGCTTCCATTGCAGCTTATGGAGTAGGTATAGTTGTTGCGGTAATATACTATGGGGCCTTTAAGGATTGGCTAAATCAATCCTATCAAGTGGTTGATAGAATAGCCAATGGGGTGGAGCCCTTACTTCCCATTCCTCAGCCGGTTTTCAATGCATCCTTAGATGGGGTGGCAGGAGAAGATCTTCTAGCTGTTGCTAATCAACTGTCCTTGCCAGAAACATATAAGAATTTACTGTTGGTTAATTTAGAGCACAACCAGTTAGTGGGTGCGGGACAAGCTTCTGTAGGTGAATTGGTAACTAATGTAGTTGCCAATACTATTGCAGAAGTAATGGCCTTTACTTTTTTATTTATGGCAGCTTTTACAGTGGTGAAGCGATTAGGTAAATTCATAACTAGGAGGGTAGATAGAACTGGATTTAACCCTATTAATCGGATGGCAGGATCTGCTTTGGGATTAGTAGTAGGAGCGTTGGGTTTAACCCTAGCCTTTGGTTTGTTATTACCCCTACTGACAGTGGGAGGGTTGGCTCACTTTCAATCCTTTATGCTAGTTAGTGCTGAAGTAGAGCAATCAGTACTAACCCCCTACTTATTAGAGACGTTTATTGCTATCCAAGGAAGCTTGGGAGGGGTTTTGCCATTTACCGGTGAAGTTGGTAGAGTCTTTTAAATACTAAAAGGAAGGTGTATTGTCAATGTCTGAAAAAAGTAAATTAAGATATGAACCGAAAACAGCTTGGGAAATTCAAAAGGACAAAGAGGAGCAAGTGTATGCCTTTGCCGAGGATTATAAGTATTTTTTAAGTGAAGCAAAGACTGAAAGGCAGACTGTAAGTAAAATAGTTGAGCTGGCTGAGAACAATGGTTTTCGGCATGCTAACCAGATAGAGGTTTTTGAGCCAGGAACAAGAATTTACTGGGTTCATCAGAATAAGTCTGTGATTTTAGCAGTGCTGGGAGTAGACCCCTTGGAAAGTGGACTAAATATAATTGGCAGTCATGTTGATGCCCCGAGGTTGGACTTAAAGCCAAATCCCCTGTATCAAGAAAAGGGAGTTGGGCTTTTAAAGACCCATTATTATGGTGGGATTAAAAAATACCAGTGGGTTGGTATGCCTTTAGCCCTTCACGGAGTAGTATTTACTGAAGATGGCAGGAAGCTTGAAATATCTTTAGGGGAACGACATGATGATCCGGTTTTTACTATAACTGATTTATTACCTCACCTGGCAAAAGAGCAAATGGAAAAGACTTTAGCCAAGGGAATAGCTGGTGAGGGCTTAAATGTGTTAGTTGGGAGCAAGCCTTTACTAGAAGGAAAATTTAAGGAGAAAATAGTAGAAGGAATTTTGGCAGAGCTAAACAGGCATTACGGTATGGTAGAAGAGGACTTTATCAGTGCCGAGCTAGAGTTAGTTCCAGCAGGTGCAGCTAGGGATGTGGGTTTTGATCGCAGCATGGTAGGTGGATATGGCCAAGACGATAGAGTTTGTGTATACACCTCTCTAGAGGCGATATTGCAGACTGAAAGGCCTAAAAAGACGGCTGTTGCCCTCTTTGCTGATAAAGAAGAGATTGGTAGTACAGGGAGTACAGGAATGCAGTCAGAGTACTTCCCCTACTTTCTAGCCCAACTGGTAGCGTCTATACAAGAAAAAGAGATCACCGATCTAATTGTTCGCCGCAGTTTAATAAATTCAATGGCCCTTTCTGCTGATGTAAGTGTAGCAGATGACCCTAATTACCAAGGAGTATTGGATAAGAAGAATGGGGCACTTTTGGGTAATGGTGTGGTACTTACCAAATACACAGGAGTTGGTGGCAAGAGCGGAGCTAGCGATGCCAATGCAGAGTATATGAACTTGGTGCGCAGGATGCTCAAGGAAAAGGGGATAGCATGGCAGGTGGCAGAACTGGGGAAAGTTGACCAAGGAGGTGGAGGCACCATTGCCAGATTTTTAGGTGAGTATGGCATGGAAATTGTAGATTGTGGGCCTGCACTTCTAGGAATGCATTCACCCTTTGAAGTAGCAAGTAAGGCTGATATATATGCAACATATTTAACATACAAAGCATTTTATGAATTAAACTACTAGCATAAATCGCATCCATTAATGGATGCGATTTATTAAGACTTTTCAACTTCTTCAATGCCCTTTCTGCATCCATGCCCTTTACCTGGCACTTGTCTTTTAAGGCAGAATTGATGTCTTCCGTTACAAATCTTATAATCTCCCCCCTCTACTTTTAACACTTTGCCATTAATTAGGATTTCAGCTAGCTTTTTTCTCGCTTTATTATAGATACCCTGTACGGTAGTTCTTGCCACGCCCATATTAATACTACATTCCTCTTGGGTGTACCCTTCTAAGTCTATTAATCTAATGGTTTCGTATTCCTCAATAGACATGGTAACCGGTTCTTCACCTCTTGCCCTATTACACATGGGTCCAAAGTGATCAATCTTTGGTAGCTCGCAGACCCTTCTTCCTTTTCTAGGCCTTGGCATGTTATCACCTCATTTTAAATGGTCGTCAACTCTAATCAAGCATTTCTCTTTCCCTACAATCTTTGCAAGTTCCTTCTATAATTATGGTGATGTCTTCGACAATGTGAGCATACTTATTTTCTAAATAACTTATTTGTTCATACATTTTTTCAATTACAAAGGGATCCCTACTTTCCTTGATTTGACCACATTTTTTACAACGAAAATGTATATGAAGCTTCTTACTACTATAAATATAGAGTTCGTAATACCGATGGTTATTAATTGTAATTTCCTTAATAATCCCTAACTTGCAAAGAAGATCAATATTACGATAAACTGTAGGAAGGCTAATTTCTTTTTCTTTTGTTTTGTAATATACATCTTTTGGTTTAAGGTGTTCATTGCTTAAAACAAATATTTCTATTATGGATTCCCTTGCATCTGTGCACTTATAGCCCTTAGATTTTATAAGTTTTTTAATATCCTTAATTTTTTCAGTTTGCTTCATAGAATCACCTTCATTGATCATGATGTGTGTTCATGACAAGCAGACCCTGTGGAAACTAACTCGCCTTTCAGATAACTTTCTACAGCATCTTGTGCCTCCCCTTTTACACCAACAATAACTTGAATTCCTTTTTTATTGAAAATATCAATAGCAGCGCCACCCATACCACCGGATATAATAATTTTTGCTCCAAGGTCGCTTAGAAATTTTGGTAAAAATCCTGGTCGGTGTCCAGGGTTCTCTATAAACTCAGAATCAACAACTTCATTGTTTTGGACGTTAAAAATATTAAAACCTTGGCAGTGACCAAAGTGGTCAGTAATTTGCGTATTTTCTGTTGCTACTACAATTTTCATCGGAATTCCTCCTTATAGAGTTAATACGAGTATTAGCCCTCTAAAATAGGTCCTATAGTATCAAACCAGTCCCCTTCAAGATCCTCAATTTTTCCATTATCACAAGCAGCTGCAATACGAGGATCAATGGGTATTGCTCCTAAAACCTTGACCCCATATTTTGTTGCCACATCTTCCAAATGACTTTCACCAAAAATATGATATATCTTATCGTTGTCAGGACACTTGAAATAAGACATGTTTTCTACTAGTCCAAGAATGGGAATATTAATCATGTTAGCCATATTTACTGCTTTTTCTACAATCATAGAAACTAAATCTTGTGGAGAGGTTACAATTACAATGCTGTTCTACAGTTTCCTAAGCCCCTTCCTGTTTCCTGCGCGATCTTTTTAGGCATATAAATCCCTCCTTTTGGTGAGATAGTATTTTAGATTAAAAACATATGTCATTTATAATTCAATTATAACCCATTATTGGCATATGTCAATAATGGGTTAAGAAAATAGCCAACCTAAGTGATATTGTCGAAATCACTTAGGTTGGCTATTAATTAATGGAAAATAAAATTATATTTTTAATGCAGATTTTCCATAGAATGCACATTCATAGATCTTACCAACGTCTTCTGCTGAGGATTGTCTAGGATTTGTTAATGTACATGGGTCCTCAAAGGCGTTTTTACTCATGCGGTCAAGTACTGCCAAGAATTTTTCTTCTGTAATATCCACTTCCGTCACACCTTGTAATGTTAACGGAATGCCTACTTTTTTGTTTAATGTTTGTAATGCCTCTGTTAGATTGTCGATGCGCAACAGATCTTCTAATTTTGAAATTTTATCTGTTCCTTTTCGGTTATAATCAACGATATAAGGCATTAATATGGCATTTGCCAATCCATGAGTAATACCGAACTCACCACCAACTTTATGTGCAAGACTGTGTACTAGACCTAATGATGAGTTTGTAAACGCCATACCAGCTAGCGCAGAAGCATTATGCATATCTTCTCTTGCTTTGATATTCTGTCCGTCTTCATATGCAACCGGTAATTGTTCAAACACCAGGCGAATAGCTTCAAACGCAAATGGATCTGTATAGCTAGTTGCATTTGAAGATACATAAGCTTCTACGGCATGTGCCATAACATCCATTCCTGTATTAGCTGTAATGTGGGGAGGCATTTTAGTGGGGAGATTTACATCTAACAACGCTATATCAGGGGTCATTTCATAAGAAACCAAAGGGTACTTAATATGATTCTTTGTATCTGTGATCACCGAGAAAGCTGTAATCTCAGATGCAGTTCCACTTGTTGACGGGATAGCTACAAATTTTGCCTTTGTACGAAGGATAGGGAATTTCATTTGAACAAGGTCTTCGAATTTTGTATCTGGATATTCATAATAAACCCACATGATCTTCGCAGCATCCAGTGCCGAACCACCACCAATGGCAATAATCCAATCTGGGCCGAATTCAGCCATTTCCTTTCCTCCGCGAATAACTGTTTCGATGGATGGATTGGGTTCTACGTCATCAACAATTGAAACTTCCATACCAGCCTTTTCAAGTTGCTTTTGAGCTTCATCTAAAAATCCTAAACGCTTCATTGAGCTACCCCCTGTAACTAAGGTCGCTCGCTTGCCTTTTAATGTTGATAAATACTCTAATGCATTCTCCCCAAAAACAATGTCCTTTGGAACTCTAAACCATTTTAAGTTCATGTATGAGATCTCCTTTTTATAGAAATGATTTGCCATTTAAGCAGGCGCATGGATACATTCTTAATTTAAGTATTGTAAACCTAGATTATTCATTTTCATTACAATATTAAACTCTGCAGGATATATACAATATATGGAGAAAGTAATATAAATTACAAGTTTTCATGCAATACTCTCCGGGGGTGGTAGTTTGCTAACCAAAGCTTTTAATAAAATCCGAATAGGACTTGGAACTAAAGAAGATTTGTTGGAGCAAATCAAGTGCGATCTCAATGATACTGGAGGCAAATTATCGCTTGAACTTCAGGAGAGAATTTTAAGTTTAGAAGTTCCGGAAATTGCAATGATTATTAACAGCTGTCATAATATGTCTGTAGTCACCAGGCAGTCTTTGAAACGGATTCTGGATGCAGCGGGAATAATAGATGAGTTAATGGAGTTAGCTGGAACTAAGAAAAGTGGAGCAAGTCGATTTGCAGCTATAGAGACTTTGGGTTTGTTGAGCATAGATAAAGCAGCAGATCTACTGTTAAATGTGTTGACAGAAAAGGATGAGTTGGTGCAATTAGCAGCAGCAGGAGCACTATGGCAGCTAAACTCAAGGCTGTTAATACCTAGAATTCTCGAAGACTTAGGGAAAGGCACCTGGCCTGTTGCCCATACTGGAAAAATACTGTTAAAACATCCAGAGCTGGTATTTAAACGCCTTGAGGAAATAGTATATAATAAAGAAGATGGGTTATTAGATGCAGTGGAATTGCTAAAGCATTTTAAGACACCTGAAGCTTATGAAGCATTAAAGTACTGCTTAAGTGACAGTTGCCCTGAAGTGAGAGTTAAAGCCTTGATGGGATTAACTGATTCGGGGATTGAAAAATCTAATAGTGTGGTATTAGCATCGGTGCTAGATGTAGTAGGTGACCAACATTGGAAAGTGCGATTGTTTGCACTTCAGTGGATTAAAAAGCACCGGGGTGAAGAAGATGTGTTAAGCAATGCTAAAATTGAAGCACTTAAGGGTGATGAGAACCCTAAAGTTAGAGCTGTTGCTAGACAAATATGGAATTAGTAACTTGTGTGTAAACAGGAGGTGAAAGGGACAGTAGTCTCGCGAATATGGCAGATTATAAGCTAGGAGATATAGTAAAGATGAAGAAAACGCATCCCTGTGGCAGTGATACCTGGGAGATTGTGAGAACTGGAATGGACTTTCGAATTAAATGTAATGGCTGTGAGAGACAGGTATTACTCCCTCGCAAGAAGTTTGAACGGGCTGTAAAGTCCATTGTAGAAAAAAAGTAGAATGATATAATGGGGGAATTTTATGTTAGTTGAGGAAGTTATGCAAACCAATGTTGTGACCATAAGTCCCCAAGGCACTCTTTATGATGCCTTGACTGCAACTGAAGATAATAATATCAGACATCTGCCTGTGGTGATAGAAGATAATGAACTGGTGGGTATCATATCTACCACGGACTTAGTGGAAGCCAAACCTCCTATGGACGACTGTGATCAAGCACACGTGCTCTTCACTACTAAGGTAAAGGATTTAATGGTAACCAATGTGATTACGGTTCACCCGTTGGATCACATTGACGATGTGGTTGATATATTTTCCAATAATAAGATTGGGTGTGTTCCTGTAGTTAGCGGGAAGAAGTTACTTGGCTTGGTAACAGAGACAGATATGTGGAGGGCTTTGGCTAAGATTTTAGGGGTATTAAACCAGGGCTCTCTAGTCAAGATAGAGATTCCCGATGAAGCGGGGCACATTGCTAAGATTGGAAGCATTATTTATGAGGAAGGAATGAATATTACAAGTATTCTTATGACCCCTCCTACGGAACAGCAGGGACATATAATGACCCTGCGACTGCAAAGTATGGATATACGGGGAACTCTTAAGGGCTTAGAAGAGGCGGGATATAAGATACTTTGGCCTCAGAAAGGGATGGTATGATATGGGGGGTAAAGCAGTGGCTATGTACAGTCCCGCATACAGCCAGTACACATTTTCTCCAGATCATCCATTTCAGCCTAAGCGCTTAGACTTAACCATGGAATTGATAAATGAGATGAATCTGCTTTTACTGGAGGACTTAACTGATCCTGTTCCAGCTCTCAGGGAAGAACTTTTATTAACTCACCATGTAGATTTTATAGATGTGGTGAGACGCTTGAGTCAGCCAGAAGAGGAGATGATTTACGATCGTAGCGGGATGGGAGCTGGCGAAGCCATTTCTCCTCAAAAGTTTGGGTTGGGGAGTGAGGATACACCTGTTTTCCCCAGGATGTATGAAGCTGCTAGGATGGTAGTAGGAGGCACTCTGAAGGCCGCTCAACTTATTGTAACGGGCATTGTTAGCCATGCTGTAAATTTTGCCGGTGGGCTTCATCATGCTCAACATGCAAAGGCAGCAGGGTTTTGCGTATTTAATGATGCTGCAGTAGCTATATCATATCTGCGAAAAAACTACCCAGATATGAAAATTGCCTATGTAGATATAGATGCTCATCATGGTGATGGCGTTCAACAGCTCTTTTACAGTGACCCCCAGGTACTGACTATTTCCATTCATGAAACAGGTCGCTATTTATTCCCGGGAACAGGGAAAATAAAGGAATTGGGTGAAGGTATGGGCTATGGGTACAGTGTAAATGTTCCCCTGGAGGCTTTTACCGAGGACGATTCATGGATGACTTCCTTTGATAGGGTTGTAATCCCGTGTATTCAGCAGTTTAGACCGGATTTAATAGTATTCCAAGCAGGTTGTGACGCCCATTATTTAGACCCATTAACCCATTTATCTTGTACAACTCAAATTTATAGCCATGCCAGTAGAGTAATGCATAAGCTGGCACACCAAGTTGCCGGAGGAAAGCTTTTGGTTTTAGGTGGAGGGGGCTATGATATTTGGCGAGTAGTACCCAGAGCGTGGACTTTGGTTTGGGCAGAGATTGCAGGCAGAAGTTATGAAGAGCAGGTTGCAGAAAATTGGATTGAGAAATTCCAGGGTGATAGTCCATACCCACTTCCCCGATTAATGAGCGATAAAATAGATGACTTGCCAAAAATACCCCGAAGACAAGTCATAGAAGAGAAAAATGAAATAATAGTGGAGCAGCTTTTGTCAGAAATCTGCTGGCTTAAGCGAAAGCGCAAAACTACGGATATAATTATGAATATAGGCTATTAATATTCAATTACGTTGTCAAGAGAGGTTTAATTGGATATAATGAGGAGTGATGTTTATATAAGGAGCTGAAGAAAAAATGCAAATCGGAATTGTGGGTCTACCAAATGTGGGGAAATCCACTCTATTTAATGCTATAACTCAAGCAGGTGCAGAAGCAGCGAACTATCCTTTTTGTACCATTGATCCTAATGTGGGAGTGGTCGAAGTGCCAGATGAGCGCTTGGACAAGCTTACCGAGTTAGTTAAACCAAAAAAGACGGTGCCCACAGCTATAGAGTTTGTGGACATTGCTGGACTAGTGAAAGGGGCTAGCAAAGGTGAGGGATTGGGCAACAAATTTTTGTCCAATATCCGAGAGGTGGATGCTATAGCCCATGTGGTTAGGTGTTTTGAATCGGGAGATATTACCCATGTGGACGGTTCAATCGGGCCGGTGCGAGATATTGAAACAATCAACTTAGAGCTGGTTTTATCAGATTTAGAGCAAGTTGAGAGACGCATGGAGAAGACCAAGAAGATGCTAAAAACCGGAGAGCGGGAATACAAAGATGAATATGCACTGCTAGAGAAGCTCTACCAAGTTTTAAGTGAAGGCAAATCAGCTAGAGCTTTAGATTTCACACCTGAAGAAGAGAGAATTCTTAAGGCTTTTCCACTGCTAAGCACTAAGCCAATTCTCTATGTGGCAAATGTAAGCGAAGAGGATTTGACTTCAGGTGGAGAAAACAAGTTGGTGCAAGAGGTTAAGGAATATGCCGAAGCTGAGGGCTCAGAAGTAGTTATGGTCTGCGCTAAGATAGAAGCGGAGATTGCAGAGCTAGACAAAGAAGATAAAGAAGAATTCTTACAAGATCTGGGTTTATCTGAAGCTGGATTGGATAAACTTATTAGAGGAGGTTATAGCCTATTGGGCTTAATCACCTATTTTACTGCTGGCGAGCAGGAAGTACGTGCCTGGACGATTGTTCAGGGCACTAAAGCGCCTCAAGCAGCGGGCAAAATTCACACTGATTTCGAAAAGGGTTTTATTCGAGCAGAAGTAGTATCTTATGAAGACTTAGTAAAATCAGGCAGCTATGCTCAAGCCAGGGAAAAGGGCTTAGTAAGACTTGAAGGTAAAGATTATGTGATGAATGATGGAGATGTAACCCATTTCCGCTTTAATGTGTAATAGATTCTTGCCACGATAATCATATTGTGGTATAGTAACAAAGTATGCAAATAAAGGTTTGCATCCCTGCTTCAGGTAAAGACCTGAAGCCGCTAGTCCAGAGGGAGGAGGTGAAGATCGTGCGACAGTACGAATTAGTGTACATCATTAATCCAGAATTTGATGAAGAGAAGCGTCAAGCATTGGTGGAAAAGGTGAACGATCTTGTTGTCAGAAATGGCGGTGAGCTTGTAAAGGTAGATCAGTGGGGCAAGAGAAAGCTGGCATACCCTATCATGAAGTTTAATGAAGGTGTATATGTACTTGTTGAATACCAAGCGCCGGCGGAAGCTATTGCTGAAGTTGACCGAGTACTTAGAATTACCGATGGGGTAATTAAGCACCTAATTACTCGCCAGGGAGAATAATTCTAATAACCGTAGGTGGTGGGTACAATGTTAAACAAGGTTGTTTTAATAGGTAGGTTGACCAGGGATCCAGAGCTTAGGTATACTCCCAGTGGAGTTCCTGTAGCTTCTTTTGGCTTAGCTGTTGAGAGGCCTTATTCTAACCAACAAGGACAGCGAGAAGTTGACTTTATTGACATTGTCACTTGGCGTAAGTTGGCAGAACTCTGTGCCAATCATATTGGCAAAGGGAGATTAGTGGCCGTGGATGGAAGATTGCAGGTAAGTGCCTTTGAAGGTCAAGATGGTCAGAAACGGCGCAAGACGGAGGTTGTAGCCGATACTGTGAAGTTTTTGGACTGGCCTAAAGATGGCAGCCCTAAACAGGGCAATGACCAGCAAGGTGGAAGTTCTTACGGCAGAGAAGTTGATATCCCGGAAGATGACTTGCCATTCTAAAAAATCAAGTTAGGAGGGATAATGATGGCACGACCAAAGGGAAGAAGACCTAGAAAGCGCGTATGTAATTTTTGCGTGGACAAGGTAGAGTTTATAGACTATAAAGAACCAAACAAGTTAAAGAAGTACGTGACGGAGAGGGGTAAAATTTTACCTCGCAGAATTTCTGGTACTTGTGCTAAACACCAACGTCAATTGACGTTGTCTATAAAAAGGGCGAGAAATATTGCCTTACTACCCTTCACAATAGGGGAATAAAAGAAAATAGATGGAATTTGTGGAGGGAGCGCAGCGCTTCCTCTATTTTTATATATTAGGAAAGTATAACTTTCCATGGCATGAGTGCAACTAAGGCTTGGCAAAATCCAAGTTTTCTTCATATAATGCAGGACAATTAGGCTAAACTATTGAATTAATTAAGCTAGAAGCGGGGTGGCATAAATGGCATCAAAGAGCTTTGAAACTAAGGCCCTGGTAGAAGGGGCTATGGCTGCATCTTTAGCTACAATGCTTGCGGCTATAGGCTACTTTATTCCTGTTTTACAGGTAGTGACTACATTCATCTGGTTTATACCAATTATTGTGGTAATAATGCGCCAAGATCTGCGCACTGGTGTCATGGCACTTATAGTGACGGCATTGCTGTTGGGGATGTTGGTTAATCCAGTTAGGGCAGTTTTTCTGCTGTTGGGAATGGGGCCAGCCAGTTTGGTGTTTGGATATGGATTTAAGCAAAGATGGCCTTCGGGTAAAGTACTGCTCAGTGGTGGAGTAGTTGTTGGGATATCTGCTCTTTTGGGATTGGTCTTGAGTGCGTTTATCATGGGCTTTGACTTGACGCAGATGCGACAAGAAATGTTGGGACAAGCAGATGCTACAGTGGAGCTTTATCGGCAAATGGGTCTCCTGGATAATGGGGCATTGACAGAAGAAGAGATAAGAGACTTGATAGCAACCCTGACTCAGGTTGCAGTAGTGCTATTACCTAGTGTGTTCATAACGGGAGCACTCTTTACAGGATGCATTGGTTTTCTTTTAGCGCGAATGACGCTAAAGAGGCTAAACTATCAGATTGAAGACCTTCCGCCTTTTAGGGAGTGGCAGCTTCCCTGGTATTTTGTCTGGGGCTTTATTTTAGCTTTGGCCCTACTGCTCATTGGGGACTATTATGAAAACCAGACACTGATAAATGTGAGTTATAATATCTTTTATATTTACGCACCCATATTGCTCATTAGCGGAATATCAGTTATTGCCTTCTTTAATCATCGCTGGAAAGCATCTAAGTGGATTAAGCTGATTATTCTTGTGGTAATATTGTTGAATCTACCCTTTGCTCTAATGCTAGCAGTTATTTTGGGTTTATTTGATCCTTTATTTAGTTATCGCAAGTTGGTAAAGAATAAGGATGAGGAGAAAGTAGATAAGTAACAAAAAAGATAGGAGAGGTGATTGCTGTGAAAGTTATCCTACAACAGGATGTAAAGGGAAAAGGGAAGAAGGGTGAAGTGGTAAATGTGGCAGAAGGTTATGCCAGAAACTATCTGCTTCCCAGGAATTTAGCTGTTGAAGCAAATGACGCCAATGTAAAAAAGCTAAAGCAGCAAAAAAATCAAGAAGCGAAAAAGAAAGAACAAGAGCTTAAAGAGGCAAAGAATTTAGTGGAGAAGCTGGAAAAGATCAAAGTAGAAGTGAAAACCAAAGCAGGTGAGGGAGGTCGCCTATTTGGTTCAGTTACCAGTAAAGAGATCACCAAAGTGTTGGAGAAACAACACAAAATTAAAATAGATAAGCGCAAAATTGATCTAAAAGACCCGATTAAAACTCTTGGGGTACACAAGTTGCCAGTTAAGCTTCACCCTGAGGCTTCTGGAACCATGACGGTACACGTAATAGAAGAATAAGTGGGGAGATGGAAGAAGTGAGTGCAGGAGAAGGCAGTAGATTGAGTAAAGTGCCACCTCACAATTTAGAAGCAGAACAATCAGTTCTGGGAGCCATGATGATAGACAAGGAAGCTGTCTATTCCGTAATGGAGATACTTTCGGTGGGAGATTTCTATAGAGATGCCCACAATATTCTTTATGAAGCTATTATGAATTTAAACGAAAAGAGCGAACCTGTAGACCTTATTACAGTTACAGAGGAACTCAGTGCTACAAATAAGTTAGAGCAAGTGGGAGGAGCTACTTATATAGCATCTCTAGCTGAAGGGATTCCTACGGCAGCCAACGTTGAATACTACGCTAAGATAGTATGGGAAAAAGCGCTGCTGCGAATGTTGATTCAAGCATCCACTAAAATAGCTCAGCGAGGCTATGATTCCCCTGATGAAATTGAAGAATTGGTGGATGAGGCAGAACAGCTCATTTTCTCTATAGGCCAAAAAAGGACAAAAGAAGGGTTTACTCCCATTAAAGAGCTGCTTTTAGAGACGGTGGATAAAATTGAGGCTCTATACCAGAATAGGGGACAGGTATCAGGAGTTCCCACCTTTGCAGATTTAGATAGAATGCTGTCTGGTTTGCAAAAATCAGACTTGATTATCTGTGCCGCTAGACCTGCTATGGGGAAAACTAGTTTTTGTCTAAATATAGCTCAATCAGCAGCTGTAAAGCATAATACTCCGGTGGCAGTCTTTAGTCTGGAGATGTCAAAAGATCAGTTAGTGCAGCGGATGCTATGCTCTGACGCTTTAATTGATCAGCAAAAGATGAGGACAGGTAACCTTCAGGAAGGCGATTGGAGTAGGTTAGTGCAAGCTGTAGGTCCCCTTTCAGAAGCCCCTGTATTTATTGATGATACGCCGGCTATTTCGGTTATGGAGATGAGGGCTAAAGCCAGAAGGCTAATGGCAGAGCATGGGTTAGGTCTAATAGTTATCGATTATTTGCAGTTAATGTCCAGTCATCGCAGGGTGGACAGCAGACAACAGGAAATAGCTCAGATATCTAGGGCTCTCAAAGGGCTTGCGCGGGAACTGAATGTACCTGTTATGTGTCTCTCTCAGCTAAACCGGGGGGTAGAACAAAGGCAGGATAAGCGTCCGGTGATGTCGGATCTGTTAGAGAGTGGCTCTATTGAGGCCGATGCAGACGTTGTTTTGTTCATCTACAGAGACGAATATTACGACCCTGAATCTGAAAAGCAGGGGATAGCGGAAATCATTGTTTCTAAGCACAGGCATGGACCTGTAGGTACGGTAGAGCTAGGATTTTTAAAGGAATTTACTAAGTTTGTTAATTTGGAAAAGGGCCGTGGATAATAGAGGATTAAAATACGAATGTTATCGCATTGTGTCGATTTAACATTCGTATTTTTCATTGACACCTGCAAACCCCTCTGTTAGAATTAACATGTTGCTAGTGAGGTTACTATAAAAGCATATAGTAGAAGGGGTGTGGCACCATGAGTAAGGATTATGATGTAATCATAGTAGGTGCAGGTCCTGCTGGTATTTTTGCAGCACTGGAACTGATTGAACAGGATCAAAATGTGAAGATATTGATAGTGGAAAAGGGCGTTGATATCAATAAGCGCAATTGTCCGGCTAAACTAAAGGGAGAGAAGTGTGTATACTGTCGTCCTTGTGGCATTGTCTGTGGCTGGGGTGGCGCTGGAGCTTTTAGCGATGGAAAGTTAACTCTTTCGCCAGATGTAGGAGGAATGTTAGATCAGTATATTGGAGAAGAAGAACTAATAAAGCAAATTGATTATGTAGATAATATATACAAGCAGTATGGAGCTCCAGAAAAAGTATACGGATTAGACCAACAGGATAAAATTGAAGATATTAAGCGGAAAGCGGTTATGGCGGAGCTGAAGTTACTACCGGTTCCCATAAGGCATTTGGGAACGGGCAGAACTGGTCAAATACTAGGTAAGATGAAAGATTTCTTAGCTAGTAAGGGTGTGGATATAAGGTTTAAGACAGGTGTTAAGGAATTAGTAACAGCTAATGAAGTTGCTAAAGGTGTAAAGCTAGAAAATGGGCAAGAGATTACCAGTGATTATGTGATTGTATGCCCTGGCAGGGAGGGTTCTGAATGGCTTGCCAATGAGTCTAAGCGCTTGGGGATAGACACTGCCATTAACCCAGTGGATATTGGTGTTAGGGTAGAATTGCCGGCGCCTGTGATGGACGATTTGACTAAGATAGTCTACGAGTCAAAGCTGATTTATCACTCCAAGACCTTTGACGATAAAGTGAGGACTTTTTGCATGAATCCCTACGGGGAGGTTGTGACTGAAAACAACGACGGGTTGATAACAGTAAACGGTCACAGTCATGCGGAAGTAAAGACCGATAACACAAATTTTGCCTTGCTGGTTAGCAAGACCTTTACGGAGCCATTTAAAGAACCTATTGCCTATGGAAAGTATGTAGCGCGATTGGCAAACCTCTTAGGAGATGGAGTTATAGTTCAGAGGTTAGGGGACTTAATTGCCGGCAAAAGGACTACTACTGAGCGGCTGCAACGAGGTCTAGTAACTCCTACCCTGAAAGATGCAACTCCGGGGGATTTATCTCTAGTGTTCCCATACAGGCACCTAATGTCAATTGTTGAAATGCTTAAAGCTATGGATGTAATCTGTCCGGGTGTGTACTCTAGAAATACTCTGCTCTACGGCGTAGAGGTGAAGTTTTACTCTTCTAGGTTAGAATTAAATAAGAACTTAGAAACTAAGATAAAGAACTTATTTGCCACAGGAGATGGCGCAGGGGTGACCAGGGGGTTAGCCCAGGCATCTGTAGCGGGGGTTGTTTGTGCAAAAGAAATAATTGAACGCAGCAAAAGTAGCTAGTACGGTTTAGAAAGGTGGAGGTGCAGAAAGCATGTCAAGTGTAGTATTGATAGGAGCTCAATGGGGCGATGAGGGTAAGGGGAAAATAACGGACTTTTTAGCTGAAAAAGCAGATGCAGTAGTGCGATATCAAGGGGGGAATAATGCTGGGCACACAGTGGTAGTAGGTGATGAGGAGTTTAAGCTTCACTTAATTCCTTCGGGGATATTGTACCCTGATACAATCTGTGTTATCGGAAATGGTGTAGTAGTAGACCCCCAAGTTTTACTTGAGGAGCTGGAATACCTTAAAGCCCGAAATATTGACGTATCTGGATTGAGGATAAGTACTAATGCACATGTGATTATGCCCTACCACAGGCTCTTAGATGAGCTAGAAGAAGAGCGCAGAGGAGAAAACAAGATAGGTACCACCAAGAGGGGGATTGGCCCTGCATATATGGATAAGGCTGCTCGATCGGGCATTAGGATAGGGGATTTATTAGATCCAGATGAGCTTAAACAGAGACTGGCGGCTGTGTTAGATCAGAAGAATCTATTGTTAGAACGAGTTTATGAAGCTAGGCCTTTAGATATAGAGGATGTTCTGGATAAATATTTGGCCTATGGGGAAAAGATTAAAGAATTTATAGCAGATACTTCTCACCTAATAAATCAGATCTACGATAGAGGTGAGCGAGTTTTATTTGAGGGAGCTCAAGGAACGCTCTTGGACCTAGATCATGGAACGTACCCCTTTGTGACTTCATCTAATCCCATTGCAGGTGGTGCTTGCGTGGGTGTGGGTTTTGGTCCCACGAAGATTGACAAAGTTTTAGGGGTAGTAAAGGCTTACACTACCCGAGTGGGGGAAGGACCATTTCCTACAGAGTTAAATGATGAAGTTGGAGATGAAATCAGGAGGGCTGGACACGAGTTTGGCACCACTACAGGTAGACCTAGAAGGTGCGGTTGGTTTGATATGGTTATGTTCAACTATGCTGTACAGGTGAGCGGTATTAGTCACGTGGCTTTAACCAAATTAGACGTATTGGACGGAGTTGAAAAGATAAAAATCTGTACTGGATATAAGTATAAAGGGGATAAGTTGGAGAGTTTCCCAAACAGTCTCAAGCAATTATCCCTGTGTGAGCCGGTTTATGAGGAGCATCCAGGGTGGATGAGTAGCACTAGTGAAGTTAGGAGTTATGAGCAATTACCTGATGAAGCTAAAAGATATATTGAGCGCATTCAGGAACTATCTAAGGTTAAAACTGCGATTATAGCAGTGGGGCCAAAGCGAGAGCAAACCATAGTTACTGAAAGTCTTTTCTAGAATTCTAATAGCCAAGGACTAGTCCTTGGCTTTCTTTTATAGCATAGAAAAGGTCAAAATAGCATTACCAGAATAAAACATTAAACTTTTTTTTGAAAAACTGTTGACTTTAGGTTCAATATGCTGTAATATCTATACTTGTCGAAAGGAAATGAGCCATTAGCTCAGTCGGCAGAGCACCTGACTTTTAATCAGGGTGTCGAAGGTTCGAATCCTTCATGGCTCACCATTTTTGGCCCGTTGGTCAAGGGGTCTAAGACACCGCCCTTTCACGGCGGTAACACGGGTTCGAATCCCGTACGGGTCACCAAGGGCGATTAGCTCAGCTGGGAGAGCACCTGCCTTACAAGCAGGGGGTCGGCAGTTCGATCCTGTCATCGCCCACCATATTTTTTTTAATGCGGAGCTGTAGTGTAGCGGTTAACATGCCGGCCTGTCACGCCGGAGATCGCGGGTTCGATTCCCGTCAGCTCCGCCATTATATTATCTGCCTCGATAGCTCAGTCGGTAGAGCAGAGGACTGAAAATCCTCGTGTCGGTGGTTCGATTCCGCCTCGAGGCACCATAATAATATCGATATCAAAAACCACTTTCAAGGTGGTTTTTTTTATTTGTGTAGAAAAAAAGGAATTATGGACTTGATGGCTAAATATATGAATATAAAGACAATTTAGGAGGTAGAGACTTGTGTTTAAAAAAATCCTATTTCCCACCAGCGGTTCCCCACTTTGTGGAAAGATAGCTAGAACTATCTGCGGTCTAATTAAAGAAAAGCCCGAAAGAGAAGTTACTATTCTTAATGTGCTAGATCCTCGCCACCATATTCCAGCACAAGTAGACTATGAGCTGGATAAGTGTGGACTTCGTCCAGATGCAGAGGCGATAAAGAACGCAGAACAAGTTTTGAAGAAAGCCATTAAAGTTTTCAAAGAGAACAATGTACCCTATAAGGTAATGGTGAGAAGTGGCGAACCAGTTTGCACTATTATAGAAGTGGCTGATGAAATGCAGTGTGACTTGATGGTTGTAGGTCATCACGGTGAAAGTCGGCTAAGTGACTATCTATTTAAAGGAAACATAACAGCAAGGCTGATTAATGAAGCCGATTGTCCTGTAATTGTAATCAAGTAGAATTGTTGCGTAAAGGCTTATTATAAGATATAATTTATAGGGTTAAGAACATAGGTAAACGTATTAGAAGAGGGGGATTATTTATGACTAAAAAGCACATTGTGACTGTATTTAAGACATCATTGCAGGAAACCGTAAAAAAGGGTGGATGTGGAACCTGTCAGACGTCCTGTCAGTCCGCTTGTAAGACTTCTTGTACAGTAGGAAACCAAGTCTGCGAAAGATAAAAACAAAACCGTCACCAATATGGTGGCGGTTTATTTACACTTATGCAGTGGATATAAATTAGGGGGAAAAGAAAGATGAGTAAAATTCACAAATTTGAAATAGACGGCTTAAAGATAATGTTAGATGTAAATAGTGGCTCTATCCATGTAATAGATCAATTGACTTGGGATTTTATTGATTATTATCAGGAGACTGGTTCCTTGGGTAAAGCTCAAGAGCGATTGGTAGCTGCTTCTAGCTGCTCTGCTATTGATGGGGAAGGAGTGGCTGATGAAGTTAGACAGCTAATTGAGGAGGGAACTCTTTTTAGTGGAGATGAATCCGGGAGCGAATATGTTGTGCCTCAGGACCCAATTGTAAAGGCGTTGTGTCTGCACATATCTCACGACTGCAATCTGCGCTGTAGCTATTGCTTTGCAGGTAGCGGACATTTTGGCGGCCAGCGAGAGCATATGTCCTTAGAGGTTGGGAAAAAGGCCATTGACTTACTATTGGCTACCTCAGGTCCAAGGCAAAATTGTGAAGTGGACTTTTTTGGCGGCGAGCCACTGATGAATTTTGATGTGGTTCAAGAGTTGGTTGCTTACGGAAAGGAACAAGCTAGGCAGCTGGATAAAAATATAAAATTCACGCTAACAACTAATGGGGTTTTGCTCAATGATAAAGTGGAGCAGTTTCTAAATGAAAATCAGATGAGTGTAGTGCTTAGTTTGGATGGGCGACCAGAGGTTAACGATCAAATGCGACCAACCGTATCAGGGAGGGGCTCCTATGATATAATTTTAAAAAACTACAGACGTTTTTGCAGCTCTAGAAATGGGGAAAACTACTATTTGAGGGGAACATATACCAGTAAAAATTTGGACTTTAGTAAGGATGTTCTTCACATGGCCGATGAGGGGTTTACTTCTCTGTCAGTGGAACCGGTTGTTGCTCCACCGGAAGAAGATTATGCTCTAAAGCAGGAGCACATGCCTAAATTGAGAGAAGAATATATTAAACTTGCTCAAGAGTTTTACAAAAGGAAGGAAGAGGGAAGGGAGATTAACTTTTTCCACTTCAACTTGGATCTGAATAGAGGCCCTTGTTTGCCCAAGCGCCTATCCGGATGTGGAGCTGGACACGAGTATTTGGCAGTGACCCCGACTGGAGACCTGTATCCCTGTCATCAGTTTGTAGGTAGAGAAGAGTACAAGCTGGGGACTGTAAGCGATGGTGTGACAAAAAAGGATTTAGTTAAGAAGTTTCAAAATGCCCACATCTATAACAAAGAGGAGTGTACAGAATGTTGGGCTCGTTTCTATTGTTCTGGGGGATGCCATGCCAACTCCCTTGGGGATACTGGAGATATATACAAGCCTTATAAGGTAGGCTGTGAACTTGCAAAAATGCGAATCGAATGCGCCGTTTATCTGCAAGTAAAAAGTGCACTGGAGGGTTAAGTATGTCTGAGGTTTTTAAAACCGGCTGTCCGCTCAACTGTGTTGACGGCTGCCAACTAGAAGTAACGGTTAAGGACAATAAGATCATGAGTATTAGAGGCGGGACAGATAATCCCAATACTAGAGGGTTTACTTGTTCCAAAGCGCAAAAGCAAGTGCGACGCATGGAAAGTGTAGATCGGGTTACTGCGCCTCTTTATCGAGAGGACAGGTTTAGAGATGACTGGCGCCCTATTACCTGGGAAGAGGCATACAGCATTTTGGCTGAAAAGCTACGGCAAATCAAGAAAGAGTATGATTCTAGAGCAGTTTATCATCACTTTGACTACGGGTCCAATGGAATATTAAGGACATTAGATCGTCGCTTCTTCAATGCCTATGGGGGGGTTACTACGTATACTGGCAGTGTTTGTTGGGGTAGTGGCTTTAGAGCACAGGAGTTAGACTTTGGTCAAGTGCAAAGTAGTGATTGGAGTGATTTGAAAAACTCCAAAACCATAATTTTGTGGGGGAGGGACCCTGCGGTCACTAGCATTCACATGGTACCCTATATTAAAGAGGCCCGGGAACAGGGCGCTTCGGTAATTGCTATCAACCCCTTAAAAGTAAAATCCACAGCTTTTTGTGACCAGCACATAGATATAAGACCTGGTACCGATGGGGCTTTGGCTCTTGGTGTGGCTCATGTGATCTTGAATAATCGATGGTTAGACTTTGAATTTGTATCTCAGAATGTAAAAGGTTTTGAGGAATACGCCAAGCTAGTGGCTGAGTATAATCCCCATAAGGTTGCAGCCATCACTGGGGTAGAGCCCAAAGTGATTGAGAATCTGGCGCGTATTGTGGCCAAACATCGGCCAGTTAGTATCCTGATTGGCTATGGTTTGCAGCGATACGGAAATGGGGGAAAAACTGTCAGGGCAATTGATGCTTTGGCGGCGATTACGGGCAATTTGGGTCGGCCTGGTGCCGGTGCTCATTATGCCCAGGGGACCAATGGACAGCTTTTAAATAGCTTAGAGGGTGAGGAGCTGGCAGTTTTCAGTAGAAACTTTCCCGTGAGCAGAGCTGGGGAGGAGATTCTCAATGCACAGGACCCTCCGATTAAAGCCATTTTTGTGACTAGGTCTAATCCGGTTTCTCAATTACCCAATACAGCTAAAGTGAAAGCTGCTTTCAACAGTGTTGACTTTGTAACAGTGGTAGATTATCATCTGAACGACACGGCCATGATGGCTAACTTAGTACTACCCTGTACAACAATATTTGAAGACTGGGATTTGATTAGCACCAGTTGGAACAACTATTTAACACTGGCTAAGCCCATAGTGCCAAGACGAGGAAAGGTAAAGCCGGACTGGGAAATTTTTAGTGAGCTAGCAGCAAAGTTAGAGCTGAAAGGGGTTCCTCAAAGGGAGCCAGAGGAGTGGCTTGGAATTGCTTTAGATACAGATGCAGCTAGACGAGGGGATATTACCTTGCAGGCTCTGAGCCATAAGCCCTGTCGCAATCCCATAACTCCTCAAGTGGCTTGGGAAAAACTAGACTTCAATACGCCTTCGGGAAAAATAGAACTGTACTCTGAAACTGATTTAAAGGAGAGTGGAGATGCCCTCTGTGCTTATGTAGAGCCAGAAGAGATCGGACAAGCTAATCCCTTGAGTCAAGAATTCCCATATATTTTTATGACTCCCCATCCAGAGGGAAAAATGCACTCTCAGTTTGCCCATGAAGAGTCAGAGGAGACTTGGCCAGCGGTGGAAATACACCCGGAGACAGCGGAAAAACATTATGTGAGAAACCTAGATCAGGTAATTGTTGAATCTCCTAGAGGCCAGGTTGTGGGTATGGCGAAACTTACTAGCAGGGTAAGGCCTGATACTGTGGTTATGGAAGACGGTCATTGGATTAAATACGGTGGTGGAATAAACTATTTAACGCCGGATAAAGTGGCCGACTTAGGAGAGGGTACACCTTACTATGACTGTCGCTGTACTTTGCGCAAGGTTACTGAGTAAAATAAAAGTGAGATTTTAAAAATTGTTGAAACTTTTTTCCAGTTCCATCAGTCTAGTAAGAGAGACTAGGAATCAGAGGTGGAGTTTTATGGGTAAGTTGAAGGTATGGCCATTAATTCTCATGATTGCGTTAATATTCTTGGTTGCAGGGTGTACTGATCTGGAGGGAGAGGTTTCGGACGGTACTCTAGGCAATATTGTGAAAAGTGAAAACGGAAAGAATGGAACGGAAGAAGAGACTGAAGAAGCTGACAGCAAGGATCAAGTAAGTATAGACTTTAGCACAAGGGCAGCTGGATTAGAGTTCTTAAAGTTTAATAACAGGAATGTGTTAGGCCCATTTAAGGATGGAATGCCCTACTACAGTATAGCTCCTGATGGCGAAACTATAGCTGTTTGGGGTTGGAGTGATGAGCACGCTATCTGGGTAATAAACGCTGAACTGGACTTGATTAATGCAGTAGTAGTTTCTGGGCACAATGCTTCCTCTGCTCACCTGACTATGGATGTAGCAGGCTGGCTTGATGAGAAGACAATAATTTGTGCTACCGCAGGCGAACACGTTGAGGGAAAAAGATCTGGCCAGCTGGGTACGGGTATATATTTAGCTCATTGGGATGGTACGAAAGAAGAATTGGGCTGGATCGATGGTGAGACACAGCTTAAGCAGTTTTATTTGACGGGGGACCGCCAAGGGGTAGTATTGCAATTAGGGACGCAGGTTTATAGATACGACTTTGCAACAGATGAGCTAGTACAGGTGAAAACAGGTCTGCCCGATTATGACGGTCTTTTTCAAATGCATTCCTCTCCTGATGGGTGGATGTTAGCCTATGTGAGATATGAAAGCGATCAACAGGGGATATATTTACTAGATGTAAAAACCGGAGAAGAGAAGCCCCTTGCAGTAAATGCCAAGTACAATTTTCAACCTATTTGGTCTCCGGACGGAGAGCATATTGCCTTCTTAGCTTCAGATAGAATTGATGGTGGTTTTGATATCATTATGGGTGAAGCTGGGCCCTTGCCTTTGGCCAATAGAGTTAAGGTTATAAATGTTAATGGGGACCATGTGACCTCTCTAGAAATGAGAGATAAGGTGAGTAAACCTGGCTGGAGTCCCAGTGGGGAAAAAATAATGTTTTTAACTGGTGTTCCCGATACTTCTGGGTTTTACTTTGAGCCTCAAATAAAATGGACTGGAATAGGGCTTTGGCAGATGGGTGAGAGCAAGGCAGAAGAGTTAGTTGCGTTGGAGACGGAGCAGCATGTGGAGCTAGCGAGATTTGACTCTCGATCTTCTGAGATATTTTATAGGGAAATTTCCAATAATGGCTATAAACTTTGGGCTTTAGATCCAAAGACAGGTAAAACAGATGTGGTTGTAGAAGCTTCTGGCTGGGATGGAAGCACACTTTTTGCACAAGATAAGCTATACTATCTTCAGAATAAAGGAGCAGGTGAGGAAATATTCCAAACCACTGTGGAAGGAAATAAAGGAGAACAAATAACCAATACAGGTGGATGGAAAACTAATTTAAGTGCTGCAAATGGCAAAATCACATTTGTCCGTGGAGAGAACAGCGCTCCCTACTATTACTTCTTAGAAATTATTTCTGTAAAATAAAATAATACTTCTAAGGCCTGTGTCGATGCTAAGGCTTGGCGCAAGTTAAGTAGGCAGACCCAAGAATAAATACAGGTGGAGCCATAAATGAACTAAAAATTTCGTATTGTTATGAAATACGGGATTAATTTGTAGTTTACTGATTTGGGACGCTGTGATATACTGAAGGACGAGTGAGAGTTTTAAAATGGGTCTTTGTATAGGGGGAGACATATGGCCAGCTTAGACTTAAATAGTTATTTGACAGACAAGGAGAAAAAGCCCGTAGTTATTGGGGCAATAATATTATTGTGTAGTATATTGGCGATTGGACTTTTTGTAGCTAATAGCACTTCTTATGCAGTAGTGGTAGATGGAGAACAAGTAGCTGTAGTCAACAGTGAAGCATTACTAAATCAGGCCTTGGCAGATGTGGCAGAGGATAAAGCACAAGAAATTGGACAGAGTGTCAAGGTTGCTAGTGACCTGGAAGTGAAAGAGATAAAACGGGAGCGAAATACCACTGATTTAGAAAATTTGCGGGAGATATTAGCTGATAAGCTTGCATACACTACAGCAGCAGTAGCTATTGTAGTTGACGGTGAAGAGAAATTAGTAGTAGAAAACCAAGAAATAGCTGAAGAACTGATTGAGAGATTAATAGAAGAATATAAGCCTGGTGAAGACAGTGACTTAGAACTTAAAGACATTGAGATAGTTGAAAGTATTGAGTTTACTGATGCGGAAATAGGAATAGGTGAATTTACTGAAGCAGAAATGGCCTTTAATCTCTTGGCAAATGGAGTGGAAGTAGTAGAAACTTATGAGGTTGTAAGTGGTGATACTCTTTGGACCATAGCTAGAGATAATAATATGCGAGTTGCAGATTTGCAAGAGGCAAATCCGCAATTGGAAACAGAGCTGTTATCAATTGGGCAAGAATTGAGCTTAGTCAAATTAGAGCCCATGGTAAATGTTGTAGCAGAGCTTAAACAGCTTAGAACTGAGGCTATTGCCTTTGAGACAACATATCAAAACAATAGTAATATGTATAGAGGCCAGAATGAAGTAGTTCAGGCGGGCACAAGAGGTGAGAGAGAGGTTACATATCACGTTGTGCAACAGAATGGCCGGACAATGGCCAGAGAAGAGGTAGCTTCAACAGTAGTCAAAGAGCCTCAAAACCGAGTGGTTGCTAGAGGAACTAAAACAATAGTAGCATCAAGAGGCGGAGGAGACGTGGGTAGATTGGGATGGCCAGTAAATGGCACCATCACATCTCCCTTTGGGCCTCGGGGTGGCGGTTATCACCACGGTTTGGATATAGGAGCTAGAACAGGGACATCTATTAGGGCAGCAGATGCAGGAAGAGTGACCTTTTCTGGTTGGAGAGGGGCTTATGGTTATATGATTGAAATAGATCATGGTGATGGGGTTAGTACTCGATATGCCCATAACTCAGCCAATTTAGTTTCGGTGGGTGATAGAGTTTCTAGAGGTCAAGTGATCGGCAGAGTGGGCAGCACTGGTAGAAGTACAGGGCCTCATGTGCATTTTGAAGTGAGGGTAAATGGAAGAGCTCAAAATCCAATAAATTATCTACCATAACATAAATAAAAGTAATTAAAAGCGAAGAAGCTAATACTATTAGCTCTTCGCTTTTTCAAAATATAAGAAAGGTGGTCGACAGGAGTGTATGATGTAGTTATCTTAGGAGGAGGGCCAGCAGGACTTACAGCAGCTTTATATACGGCAAGGGCTGGTATGAAGACATTGGTTTTAGAAAAAACAATGCCGGGGGGACAGGCGGCGCTTACAGAGTGGATTGAAAACTATCCCGGTTTTCCTCAGGGCATAAGTGGACCAGAGTTGATGCAGAAGTTTATGGAGCAGGCAACTAAAGTAGGGGCAGAATTTAAAACTGAAGAGGTAACTTCGGTGGATTTTTCCGGTACAGTGAAAAAACTTACAACTAATAATGGAGAAATAGAAGCTAGTACTGTAATTGTAGCTACTGGAGCACAAGCTCGCAAGCTTGCTGTTTTAGGTGAAGAAAAGTTTACTGGAAGAGGTGTTTCCTACTGTGCCACCTGCGATGGTGCTTTTTTTAAGGACAAAAAAGTAGCAGTAGTAGGCGGTGGAGATTCAGCAGTGGAAGAGGCCATCTTCTTAACTAAATTTGCTTCAGAAGTTTTGCTGATTCATCGAAGAGATGAATTGCGAGCCACAAAAATTCTTCAGGAACGGGCCTTTAAGAACCCCAAGATAAAGCTCATATTTGATACAGTTGTGGAAGAAATAAAAGGTGAAAGCGCTGTAACCCATGCAATCCTGCACAATAAAAAGACTGAGGAAAAGCGAGAGGAAAAGCTTGACGGTGTCTTTGTCTTTGTGGGGACAGTGCCCAATACTGAGTTCCTAGAAGGTGCAATTGAATTGACCAGCCTAGGGTACATAACTACTCACTCGTATCTAAAAACCTCTGTGCCTGGAGTTTTTGCAGCAGGTGATGTGCGAGAGACTTACTTGCGCCAGGTATCAACTGCTGTGGGAGATGGAGCTACAGCAGCTATGGCCGCAGAGCATTATCTAGCGGAGTTAAACGGGTAGTCTCTTTTGGAATATGGTGACAATTGAAATTCCTTGTAGGAGATGTTATAATTTATAGGAAGTAGGTTTTAGTTTCCACAAGGGAGGGATTATATCATGGTAATGCGTCACTTGCGTAGAAAAAATGCTGCTACTAGAAAGTTTTTTATGGTGTTAGCTTTGCTAATTATCGCGGGACTAGTTGGCTCTTCACTTGTTGGAGTTTTTGCCTTTTAATTGTATGAAAATATGGACCACACATATAATAACTGCTCTATTTGGGGCAGTTATTTTTTTAGCTTCCAATTGCCGAGGGTTTGTCAAACCTTCCCCTCGATAAACTTGACAATCATCCAGGCTGAAATTATACTAAACATATTAGCTATAGGGGGTATGGGTATGCAGGATGAACAAACTAAAAAGGACCTGTTGCTTCGCCTCAAAAAAATAGAAGGACAAGTTCGCGGCGTGCAGAAAATGATTGATGACGATCGCTACTGTGTAGACCTGCTGATACAACTGGCAGCCATAAGATCTGGTGTTAACAAAGTGGGATTGTCCATCTTAGAAAATCACACTAAAGGTTGTGTTGCCAAGGCTGTCAAAGATGACCGGGGTGACCAGGCTATAGACGAATTGATGGAAGTGATAAATAAATTTATCAAATAGTGGAGGTGTTTTTTATGGCAGTAGAAGTCAAGGTGAAGGTTGAAGGCATGAGCTGTGGTCATTGTAAAGCGGCAATTGAAGGTGCCCTTGCCAAAACAGCTGGAGTAGAAAACGCAGTAGTAGACTTAGAAGCTAAGATAGCTACAGTGAATTATGACCCGGAGCAAGTAGAACTGAGTGTTATTAAAGAAAAAATTGAAGAACAGGGATTTGATGTAGTAGGTTAATAAAAGACTCTGCCCTCAGGCAGAGTCTTTTTCACAAATAAATCACATTTAGTTCATAGATGTGTAATAATTAGGTGGCACAATTTAAAGTGAGTACTTATAAATCTTTGGGGAGGATTTTGATGAGGCGATGGCAGCGTACCAACTATCCGGTGCTGATTATCTGTGCTATTCTATCGTTGCTAATATGGGTTCCGACTGCTAATGCTACTGGTCAGAAGCTGTTGGAGTTAGAGGAGCTAGTAATAAGCCTCTGGCCTGAATACGATAAACCAGCTGTCCTGGCAATCTACAGTGGAGAATTGAAAAACATAGGGAGTGAGCCTTACGAGGGCAGGATAAAATTAAATATACCAAATCAGGTTACACAAGTTCAGGTAGTTGCAGAAACTGAAGCTGGAAAGTTGTATGTACCTTATGAGATTAGTGAGCGAGAGGACAAAAATGTAATATCATGGCAACTATCCAATGAACTATTACCTGGGAAAACCCATTCTTTTACCTTGGAGTTTTACTGTAAGCCCTTAGGGGAACAGCAAGAGAGGGAGTTTCAGTTTGATTATATAGCCTCTTATAAAACCGAGAAGCTCACTTGGGATATTAAAAGTCCCTATGATAGTTATAACTTTGTTACTATACCTGAGTTAGAAGCACTGGGGACTGATCCGGGTGGATTTAATGTTTATCGCAAAACTAAAAATAAGCTAGATATCAACCAGGTAGAGACAGTTTCTGTGCAGTACTATCGAGAAAAGGAAGAGCCCTCGATAGTCAGGGCCACAGCAATTATAGACGATGGTCAAAGCACCCTAGCAGACAGTCCTGCTTTTAGAAGTCATAGTTCTACCGCATTAGTGATGTTAATAGGTTTTGCTTCAATGCTATCTTTCTTCATCTTTTATGCAACCAGAACCAATAAGGAAGAGCAGGATGGTGAGATTTCCGCTGATTTTTCCAGTGAGTATAGAGATAGTAGTATAAAATCCAACGAAGAGGTAGAAGCTGAGATTATGGGAAAAATAAGGAAATTATTGCTAGAAGACAAGATAAGTGAAGAGACTTATCAACTAATAATAAACGAAATAGGTAAAAATAGGAGGTAATGGGATGAAAGCTAAAACAAAACTCATAATTGCAGCTGCTATTATAATCATAACAATTGGAACATTAATGGTTATGGGTATTTCCTCTACTTCGGGCAATATGGTGACAGTACAACAAGTTCTGGCAGCTGATGCCAATTATGAAGACAGATTATTGCGAATTGAGGCAGACCTAGTTCCTGGATCTGTAAATTGGAGCGCGGAAAAAGTTGAACTGACCTTTCAAGTTACCGATGGGGAAAGAAAGCTAAATGTTCTTCACCATGGGATCCAGCCTGACAACTTTTACGAAGGGGTAGAAGTAATCCTTCAGGGCAGATACCACGATAGTGAAGAGCTATTTATAGCAGAATCTGTGCAGACTAGATGTCCCAGCAGCTATGAAGAAGATGTGCGAGAACAAGGAACTGATAAATAAGGAGGAAAGATAATGCTTCCAGAAATAGGATCAATAGCTTTAATGATAGCGCTAGCTATAAGTATTTATGTAATTGTGGCATACCTCATTGGAGCAAATACTAAAAATAATAAGCTCTTAGAAAGTGCAAAAGGGGGAGTGGGAGCTGTTGCTTTATTAACAGGGTCTGCTTCTGCAATTTTATTTTATTCACTATACACAAGTGACTTTTCAGTTCAATATGTAGCGCGGTATACTAGCACCGATTTACCCTTGTTTTACAAACTTGCGGCTTTTTGGGCTGGGAACTCGGGCTCATTATTGCTGTGGCAACTGATTTTAACCATCTATGCAGCGGTTGTTGCCTATTCAAAGAAACATCATCTTGCTAAAATGACACCTTATGTTGTTAGCATTCTTATGTTAAATGTGGTGTTCTTCTTTTTCATGCTCAACTTTGTAGACAATCCCTTTACAAGAATACCTAATCCCCCTGCAGAAGGTAATGGACTAAACCCTATGCTGCAGCACCCGGGAATGGTTTTTCATCCGTTGACTCTGTTTTTGGGTTATGTGGGTTTTGCAGTACCCTTTGCCTATGCTATGGCGGCATTATATTTGAGAAGAGTGGATGATGCCTGGATTAAAGTTACTAGAAGATGGACGGTGTTTGCCTGGTTGTTCTTAACCTTGGGGAACTTGTACGGCGGTCAATGGGCATATGTGGAATTGGGCTGGGGCGGCTATTGGGCCTGGGACCCAGTGGAAAATGCCTCCTTCATGCCGTGGCTAACTGGAACAGCCTTCCTTCACTCGGTAATGATTCAGGAACGGAAGGATATGCTTAAGATTTGGAATGTGGGCTTAATTATCACCACATATTGTCTAACCTTATTCGGAACGTTCTTAGTTCGAAGTGGTGTCCTTTCATCGGTACACTCCTTTGCAGATTCGAATATTGGTGTATTCTTCTTATTTTTCTTGTTACTAATGCTATTAGGGGCCATTTACAATGTGCTAAACAGAACGGATGTCTTAAAGCAGGAATCGGAGTTTCAGTCTGTAGTGTCTAAGGAAAGTAGCTTCTTAATAAATAATCTCTTGTTGGTTGGGAGTGCCTTTGCCGTATTTTGGGGAACTATTTTCCCAGTGGTTTCCGAAGCAGCAACAGGGGTAAAGATTACAGTAGGGGAGCCCTTTTTCAATCAGGTCAACGGCCCCATACTGCTGGCAATGCTGTTAGTGATGGGAATTTGTCCACTAATAGCGTGGCAAAAATCTACCCTTGAAAATTTACGTAATAACTTCTTGCTGCCCATGGTAACAAGTTTGGTGATTGGTATAGGCCTGTTCTTCTATGGAATTCAAAACTTAGCAGCACTTTTGAGTTATATAGTCTGCGCTTTTGTGTTGTTAACCCATGCTCAAGAATTTTATCGGGGCACAAAAGTGCGACGCAAAATTACGGGAGAAAATCACTTGCTAGCCTTGATAAGGCTTAGCTTGAAAAACAGGCGCCGCTACGGTGGTTATATAATCCACATGGGAATTATCTTCATGGCTATTGGGATAATTGGCTCAAATTTTTACAATGTAGAGACAACTAGAAGCGTAAGAGCTGGTGAGCAAATTGAAATAGCCGACTATACTCTGAATTTCAATAAACTGTCCTCCCGTAGAGAGGGAGCCAACGAAGTAGTTTTTGCCGATATTGATGTTTATCGCAACGGTAGCTATTATACCAACTTACAGCCTGAGAAAATCTTTTATCCCACGTGGCATCAGCCTAGAACAGAGGTAGCTATCAAGGGAACATTGCGAGAGGACCTGTATATAATCTTAGCAGGCTGGGATCAAGATGGAACTACGGCTTTAACCGTACACGTAAATCCTTTGGTGCAATGGTTGTGGATTGGTGGATATGTATTAGTTTTAGGGACCCTCTTTGCCCTTTGGCCGGGAAGGGGTAGCGAACTGGGGCCCAAATATACAAAAGCGTTAACTGAACAAAGTGAGGTGAAATAGGTGGATATTTTTGCTATACTATTAGGAGTAGTGTTAATTGCTGCCAGTGGTTTAATGGTTGGGATGCCTTTAATGAATAATCAAAGTCCAGATTACGGGCGCAGGGAAAGTGAGATAGAGAATGAAGAGACTCCCGAGAAAAAGCGGGAGGCCATATTCTCTATCCTCAATGAAATAGAGTTCGACTACCAGACAAATAAACTTTCAGAAGGAGATTATTCGGCCCTAAAGGACAAGTACAAAACCCAGGCCTTAGCCCTTATGAAAGAGGAAACTGACGAAAAACCTGAAATCCAAGTGGACTTAGGCCAGTTGGAAGCAGAAATAGATGCGGAAATAGAAGCCGAAGTGGCAAAAATGCTTGAAGGGGATAAGGAGAAGTGATGAGAGCTACCAGAAAATTAATGACCATAATCTTCAGCGCTTTATTGCTCCTGTTGGCAGTGATGGGGGCTCAGGCAAGCGCTGAAGAGCAGATTGAAATTGAGGTACACCACTTATTAATTAGAGAAGTGGGAGAAGGACTTGAAGTTAGAGAAATTATCACAATTCAAAACTCAGGGGAAGAAATAGAGCCTACAGAAGAAAATCCAGAAACTCTGAGGATCTCCCTTCCCTTTAGTTACACAACACTGGTTTTTAATGCAGGTGTGGAAACTGAGGATGACTTTGAGGCTACAGGAGATGGGTTGGCTTTATTGGTACCCATAGAGCCTGGGGAAATAAACCTAGACTTCACCTACATTCTAAAACCCCATAACCAAAACTATGTTCTGGACAAGGAAATTTACTACCCTACGGAAAGCATTCACTTTTTACTTACTGAGGGCTTAACCATGACCGATGAGAACTTAGTGCATGGTGGCCTGTTAACAATGGGTGAAATAGTAGTCAACCAGTATTCATGGGAAGAACCAGCTCCTGGAGAGAGATTTATGTCTATTATTTCTCGTGAAGAGGCTGAGTCTACTGGTGCCCTAGAACGGGGTTATAGTTCTGATGGTTTTCACAGTGAAGCCCATCTAAGGTTTTGGCGGATGTCACCCTTTAGTGGTGTAGAGCCCCACTTATTTTTGCTGGTATTAGTTGCTATAATCGGAGCAGCAGTATATTTTACGGTTAAATACACTAAGAAGTCAGATAAGACTAACCAAGATGAAGGCAACACAGATCAAGTGAAACAATTGGAAGCAAAGCAGCAGATTTTGCTTCGAAAGCTGGCAGATCTAAAAAGGCAACATCAGGCCGGAGAGATTGATGATGATAGATTAGAGAAGCTAACTAAGGCCTATAAAGAAAAGTTAAAAGAAGTAAAAATTCAGTTGAAGCAAATGGGCCGCTAGGGGTGAACCGATGATTAGAGCTGAGGGTATATCTAAAAAAATTGGGAGTAGGGAAATCCTTAAGGGGATTGACTTAAATCTAGAACCAGGGCAATTTGTAACTGTATTAGGCCCTAATGGTGCTGGAAAGACTACTCTACTTAAAGTACTATCGCTATTGTCAAAACCCAGCTCGGGCAAATTATACATTGGGGGAACGGCTGTAGAGGACAACATAGCCCAAATGCGACAGAAGATAGGGGTTATTTCCCACAATACTTTTCTCTACGACCGCCTTACAGCATACGAAAATCTTCGCTTTTATGGAGAAATGTATAACGTCTCCAATTTGCGCCAGCGCATTTATGAAGTGATAGAAGAGGTAGGTCTAGAGTATGTAATGGCCGACCCGGTGGGGACCTTCTCTCGGGGAATGCAACAGCGGCTAAGTATAGCCAGGGCAATTATACATAATCCCCAAGTGCTGTTCTTAGATGAACCATATACTGGTTTAGATCAGCACGCCATAGGTATACTAAATAAAGTCTTATACAGCCTTCATGGGGAAGAACGCACTATTTTTATGATTACCCACAACTATGAACAAGGTTTGGAGCTAAGTGATAAAGTTGTTATCTTGGTAAACGGGTCTATAGTATACCAGGAAGAACCTGATTCATTGAGTGGAGATCAGTTTAAAAAAATCTACCTGGAACAGGTAGGTGGTCAATGGTGAATTTTTTTAGACAAGTTAAGACCATGGTTTGGAAAGATTTGACCTCAGAGTTTAGGACGAAGGAAATGCTCAGCTCCATGCTGATTTTTGCGTTACTAGTAATTGTTATATTCAGCTTTGCCTTTAACCCTACCAGGGAAACTACCGCAGAAGTCTTCCCAGGAGTGATCTGGGTGGCTTTTGTTTTTGCATCTGTATTGGGCTTTAACAGGTCTTTTACGTTGGAAAAAAGCAATGACGCTTTGATGGGATTAATGCTTATACCGGCGGATAGAAGCGTTATTTACTTTGGAAAGGTCATATCAAACTTTGTTGTGGTAGCCTTGGTAGAGTTAATATCTCTTCCCTTGTTTTTTATCCTGTTTGACTACAGGATTGAAGGGTCTATTATGCTATTGCTTTTGGTGCTTTTTTTGGGGACAGTAGGTTTTATAGCTGTGGGAACTTTTTTAGCAGCCCTTGCAGCTAATACAAAAACTAGTGAAATATTGTTGCCTATTATCATGTTCCCTATAGTTGTACCTGTGATTATAGCTGCTGTAGAGAGTACATCGGTTATTTTAGGCGGAACTTCCAATGTGGAATTGCGCTCATGGATTATGCTATTGGCCGCATATGACATAATCTTCTTAGTAGTTCCCTTTGTGCTCTTTGACTATATACTGGAGGTGTAAGAGGCATGAAATCGGATAAGCTAGTTACAATATTGGGATGGTTGACTCTAGTGGCCATGACTATAGCAATCTACATGGTTTTTATATGGGTGCCCGCGGATAGGACTTTAGGAGTGTCACAAAAAATATTTTACTTCCACGTTGCCTCTGCATGGGTAGGTTTTTTCGCCTTCTTCGTTGTATGTGTGGCCAGTATTATGTACTTGCGAACGCGCCACTTTAAGTGGGATATTTTGGCCGCAGCATCTGCAGAAATCGGAGTGCTCTTTACTACAATAGTGCTAGTTACGGGCCCGATTTGGGCCAGATCTGCTTGGAATACCTGGTGGAATTGGGAACCTAGATTGACCACTACCCTTATTCTGTGGTTTATATATTTAGCCTACATACTGATTAGAAGTAGTGCTGTTGAAGAGGAAAAGAAGGGAGTACTCTCGGCGGTGTTTGGTATTATTGGCTTTATCAATGTGCCCATTGTGTTCATGTCAATTCACTGGTGGCAGACAACGCTACATCCGGTAGTTATTGAAGCTGATCGAGTAGGCCTGCCTCCATCTATGCTGAACACCATGCTGGTATCCGTTGCTACCTTTACTCTGCTTTACTTTTACCTTTTGGGGAGAAGCATGGCTATCATGCATTTAAGACAAAAGGTAGATGATCTAAAAAGTAAACTGAGAGAAAAATATAATTAGGAGGTTAGGGCCATGGAATACTTATTTGGGGCATACACAGTTATTTGGGTTTTGATTTTTGGATACACCCTTTCTTTGGGTAAAAGACAGAAGAAATTAGAAGAAGAACTAGGACTTTTACAGAGGACGGTTAAATAGATATGAATAAGCCTCTGAAAAGGGGGTAATTATAACTAAAGGTAAAAAATTTACCTGGGTTAGGAGGTGAAATTAGTTATGACATATATAATAAATGATGACTGTATTAACTGTGGGGCCTGCCCTCCCGAGTGTCCAACTGATGCAATTACTGAGGAAGGGGATAAGCATCACATTGATCCAGACAAATGCATAGACTGTGGTAATTGTGCAGAAGTTTGTCCAACAGAGGCGCCAAATCCTGAATAGTACATAAGAGCATTCCCGGTTAAATAGGGAGTGCTTTTTTCATGGTCTAAATCAGGACGTGACCCTATATACTTTTGTGAGAATGTAAAATGGAGGGGAACCCTTGGTAGATCTGTTTTACTTTATGTTAGTTGGAGACACTTCCTTTATAGTGGTTACGGTGTTTACTGCAGTGGCTGGGATAATTCTTTCAGTTAATATGCTTACTATTGCTAAATTGTTCACTTTCCTATTAATAACAGGAGGGGAAAACAACAAAGGAAAAAAGCAAACAAATATAATTCCAGTTGCTCTAAGCTTCACACTAGGCTTTGCCTTTATACTGGGGACCAGTCCCTTGTGGAGCATGGGAACTAGCCTAGGAGCATCAGCTGCTGCCCTCTGGGGCAAAGGCCTAGGGATTACCTTTATCCTATTTGGAGCAAGTCTTATGGGGGTAATTGCCATGATTAAGGCTTTTGGATCCCTGATATTACCAATAAGAGTAATTGGATTTCACACCAAACAGGGGCAGTCTAAGTGGTTGAATAAGAGCTTGATAAAAGCTGTGCTAATGGGAGGGTTATTTGGTTTCGCACCCTTTTTGTACCAGAATCCCGTTGTATTAGTGTTGTTGACCACAGCTATTTCCAATGGGGGTCTGTTAACTGCCTGTTTTCTGTTATTTATACTGGGCATATTTAACTGTACCGGCTTATTATTATTAGCTGTTCTACTCCAAATATTTCAATATGGAAGAGGAGTAAAACTGTTCTCTGCTAAAAGTAGGGTAGCCTTGGGCGTAGTAGCACTTTTATGGGGATTTGTATTGCTAACAATAGCCTGAGATGACACCAATTACTAGTCACTCTCCCCCCTAGTCTGTAGTATAATGAACTACAGTTATATAGGGGGGAGGGGAGAGTTATGCTTCAAAAGACACTAATTTTATTGGTGATTGTTAGCTTGACCTTTGGTCTATTGGCTACCTATGCAAAAATACCAAAAATGATTGCCTACCAGGGCATAAAAACAGCAGTCCAAATGCAGCTGAAATTTAATAGAGATAACTGGGAAGTAAAGACTCGGGATAACTTTACTGTATACTACCGCCCAGAAGACCAGGGGGCAGTACCACTAGTTCTGTCAGTAGGAGAGGAAGCTCATGAAAAGGTTAATGAAGCGCTTAACTACTCTCCACAGGTAGATATACCCATAGTAATCTATCCAGATAGGGAATCCTTAAACCGCAGTTTTGGTTGGGATAGTGATGTGAGTGCCATGGGTGTTTACTGGGCCGGAGCCATAAAAATTCTTTCTCCTCAAGCGTGGATTGAAGAGGATGAACCAGAAGCGGTGGCGGAAAGGTTTAAATATGCTGGACCAGTAGTGCATGAGTATGTGCACTTAGTTGTAGACTACAAGACTAGAGGAAATTATCCTAGGTGGTTTACCGAGGGGTTGGCCCAATATTGGGAGCGGGAGATTACTGGGTTTCAATTTGATAGCCCTGAAGGTTCCTTAGATCAAGAATTGTACCCCCTGGCTAGAATGGACGCAGAGTTTGACAATCTAGACAATCAAGCCTTGGCCTACAGTCAGTCTTTGGCTTTGGTAGAATTCTTTTATCTCCAGTACGGTGAGGAGAAGATGGAGCTTTTATTAACAGAACTGAGAAAAGGGAGAAGCTTTGATGATACCTCTTCCATTGTCATGGGTCATACAATGGAAGAGTACCTAGCTTTATTCCAACAATGGTTAGCAACCGAACTGGAAAAAGAGGAGAGAATTGCTAGTTAAAGAGAACTGGCTCACTGCATTAAATATTGTAGTGAGCCTTTTTATTTAGATTTTATGTGAAGAAAATGTGATCAATTGAGTAACTTTGGTAAAGGTAATTGTGGTGGATAAATATTTTTAATATAATTATTCTAGAGCATAAATACCAAAATAGGGGGTAATAAAGTGGGAGATAAAAAGCAAGAGTTTATGGATAGACAAAAGGGAAATAAGGGTATGAACAGAGTAGTGATAGGAGTAGTTATTTTTGTGGTTCTTTTTGGATTGTCAGCCTTTGCCCTGATTAACAACAGCACAGATACAGCTGTAGGTAACAGGTGGGAAGGGGGAGACTTTAATCTGGGAAGTGAAGTGGATTACAGTGACCAGATAGTACCTCAGGCGCAAGTTGATTTAGAAGTAGAAGCTGGGCAGGCTTTAATTCAGCTGAACCAGGTTGAAGAAAATAAATTTATCTATACTCAATACCAACATGAAGGAGTGACATTGCCCCTCATGGCTCATATAGCGCCTTCAGGTAGGTTAGTAGTCTCTATCTCTTATTGTGAGCCCTGTCGCTCCCAAAGCTTTCACATTAATGGCAGTGAATTAGTATGCGATAGCTGCAACACTCGCTGGGACTTAGCCAGTATGGAGGGGATTGTAGGAGCCTGTACAGATTATGCACCTGAAGAGATTGATTACCAAGTGGCAGATGGAAAGATTGCTATAAGCGAGGATGATATTCGTTCATGGACACCAAGATCTCTCAGTGGTGCGGAGGGATAATAAGTGCGACTTGACAGCATTGTCTTTAAAAATTTAAAGAGGCGTAAAGGAAAGGCCCTATTTACAATCCTGAGCATCACCTTGGCCATAGGAACCATTATGTCTCTGTACTCCAGCGCAAGAGCAATAAATGTGGAGCTAGCAGATCGATTTGATGAAATAGGTGCTAACGTATTAGTAGTACCAGCTACAGAGCATATGTCAGTCACTTATGGCGGCGTGTCTGTGGCAGGTACGGGAGGTAGCTCCCCTTATCTAGAAAATGACCACGTAATGGACATAAATACAATTCCCAATAGCGAAAATATAGCCACAGTTGCACCAAAGCTACTGGTATCTTTGCCAGCATTGGGGGAAGAAAGGGCAACAATTATGGGTGTTGATTTTCCCCAGGAACTTAGATTAAAGCCTTGGTGGGAGTTTCAGGGGACTTTGCCCCGAGGAGTTGGTGATGTTATGTTGGGTGCTAATGTGGCAAACCAGTTTGACTTATCTCCGGGGGATCAATTAACCATAAGTGGTGAAGAATTTGAGGTTACAGCAGTGTTAGAGACCCAGGGAAACGAAGAGGATGGCCTCATTTTTATGCAGTTATTAAGGGCTCAGAATCTGTCCGGTTTGGAAAATAAGTTGTCCTTAGTAGAAGTGGCGGCTTATTGTACTACCTGCCCCATTGAAGAAATAGTAGCCGATATTAACGAGATAATTCCTGAAGCTAGGGCATCAGCAGTGGGAGAAGCAGTAAAAGCCCGGGAAGAAGTGGTGGATAGATTCACTAATTTTGCAACGCTAATTGCTATAGTAGTGGTTATTACTGGAGCAATGGTGGTTGGGTTAACAGCTATGTCTTCTGTAAACCAAAGGGTTGGAGAAATCGGTGTCTTTAGGGCATTGGGATATAGAAAAAAACATATTGCTGAAATTGTACTTACTGAAGCCCTGATGTTAGGGGCTATAGGCGGTATTCTTGGCTTTTTGCTGGGGACTGTTGCTGCCAATTGGCTGGCACCTAACATAGCTGGGATTGAACTGGCGGTAGGAGTTGACTTTATTACAGGAGGCCTGAGTGTTATAGGGGCCATAGTACTGAGCCTGTTAGCTGCTATTTATCCAGCTATTAGAGCGTCTCAGTTAGATCCAGTAGAGGCTTTGCGAGCCATTTAGGAGGGTTAAAAATGAGGGATGAAAGCTTAATAATTTGCGAGAGTATAACGAAACAATACCAGAGTGGGGGAGAGAATGTTGACGCCCTCAAAGGCGTTGACTTAGAGATTGCTTCTGGGGAATTTGTGGCCCTTATGGGACCTTCTGGATCAGGGAAGAGTACACTGCTAACAATCTTAGGAGCACTGAACCCCCCAACCAAAGGTATATTAAAAATAGATCAGATAGATGTTTACAAGTTGAGTACTGAAAGGAGAGCTGATTTCAGGGCTACCTATATGGGCTTTGTATTTCAGCAGTTCCAATTAATACCATATTTAACTGCTGTGGAAAATGTAATGCTGCCCCTGGCGATTACTGATAAGCCTGGAGAAGAGCAACTAGCCTTGGCAAAACAGGCTTTGGATAAAGTTGGATTGGCGGACAAGACCCATCGACTCCCAAACCAACTTTCCGGAGGGGAACAGGAGCGTGTTGCCATTGCTAGGGCAATTGTCAATCAGCCACCACTGGTTCTGGCAGATGAGCCCACTGGTTCCTTAGACAGTAACACCAGTAAGGAAATTATGGAGTTGTTTCAAGAGCTAAACAGGGAGGGTTTAACCATTGTGATGGTTACCCATAATAAAGAAAACCTGGACTATACAAAACGGGCTATTCATATCAGAGATGGTGCCATAGAAAAGGGCGAGGGTTAACTATGAAACTATGGACTATTGCATTAAAGAATATAAAGGTTAGAAGCGTGAGAATGGCCTTTACAATGCTAGGGGTTTTAATAGGAGCTGCTACGGCGGTTACTCTGTTTACAATTACCGCTACTATAGAGAGGGACCTAGAGGAGCAGTTTCAGCAGAGGGGAGCAACTATTGTAATTTTCCCCAAACGAGAGGGTTTTTCCATCTCCTATGGTGGCATTACCACTGGGGAAAAGGTGAGCAGTGGTGAACAACTAATTGATCAAGAAATTGTAGGAAACTTAGCTCAGAGGGAACAAGTAATTACAACTGCCCCTAAATTGGTTGCAGCTGTCAACGGAACAGAAGCTAATCAAATGTTGGGGGTAGGAATAGATTTAGTTAGTGAACTGGAGTTAAAGCCTAATTGGAAGATAGATAGTGGTGTTTCCAACCTCCAATCTGGAGAGTTGTTATTGGGTTTCCAACTGAAAGAGCAGCTTGGAGTAGAAGTGGGGCAGCTAGTTACAGTGGAAGCAGAAAAATTTAAAGTGGTAGGTGTGTTGGAGGAAACTGGGACAGAGGAAGATAGATTAGCCTATTTTCAATTGGAAGACTTACAACAACTTACCCAAAACTTAGGTAAAATTAGTTTAATAGAAGTAATGGTTCCCTGGGAGCGAGGACCTGAGCTATTGAGAGAATTTGAAGATATTCATGCAGGAATAGAAACGGCATTAGTACAGGATGCAACTCAAGGTAGGGCAGAGCTATTACAGCGATTTGGACAGTTTGCATCAGGGTTGACTGCTGTGGTAATGAGTATTGGAGCTATGATTATGGGTACCTCCATTTTAGCTTCAGTGCGAGAGCGAACTGGAGAGATTGGTGTATTGAGGGCTATGGGTTATAGGAAAATTCACATTGCCAAGATTATATTTTTCGAAGCGACCATAATCAGTATTCTAGCTGGCTTTGGTGGGTTTCTGGCAGGACTAGGGATTTCAGCTGTGGCAGTGCCATTAGTAACGGGAATAACTGGTGCAACCCATATTAATCCCATTGTGGGTTTCTGGACAATAATATTGACCATGGCAGTTGGACTTATGGCTAGTGTCTACCCTGCAATGAGGGCAACTCAATTAGATCCAGTAGAAGCGTTGCGACATATTTAATTTTTTTATGTGTATGAGAAAGCCTTGAAGGTAGGATACTAAGGTAAAATACTTTGGAGGCGATTATTTGTGGAGCAAGAAAATATAGTAGAGAAGGTGCATCAGGCTTTAGAACGAGGTATGGATACTAGGGGATTAGATATCAATATCTCTTACAGTAGTGGAGTGCTAACACTGCAAGGAGTAGTGGATTGGTTAGAGGAAAAAAATAAGGCAGAGTGCATTGCTCAAGAAGTGGTAGGTGCCCATAAAGTTGAGAATGCCATCACATTGGCAGTGGAAGGCCATGTGTCAGATCAAGAAATTACAGCGGGGGTTTTAGACAAACTACAAGAGCAGCAGTTGGAGCAATTTGGCGCAGAAACTCATGATGGGACTGTATCCCTATTAGGGCATGCCACTGAGAAGGAAGAGCAAAAGGCCTTAGAGTTGGCCAGTCAGGTCCGAGGAGTAAAGGAAGTATATAGTCAAGTTAAGCATGAAAATTAATGGCACAGCTGTCAAAAGCTGTGTTTTTATTTTTTCAATAAAAATTGAACAAAAAGACAATACTAAGCATACTGCAGAAAAAATAAATGGAGGTACCAATTTTGAAGTGTGCGCCTAGCGAATACGATGTTTATTTGTACCATCAAGGAACTAATTTTCAATGTTACAGAATGTTGGGAGCTCATCTGACAAAAGAGAGGGACACTTTAGGAGTCCGATTTGCTGTTTGGGCCCCTCATGCTCGAGAAGTGAAAGTGGTAGGGGACTTTAACCGGTGGGATGGAAAAGAGCATGGTATGACTAGAGTTGAAGGGGGAATATGGCATACATTTATTCCCGGCTTAGGGGAAGGAGATATTTACAAGTATGAAATAACCACCTGGTGGGGAGGAAAAATACAAAAAGCAGACCCATGTGGTTTTTATGCAGAAGCACCACCTAAATCTGCTTCAGTAGTTTATGACTTGGAGTCCTATCAATGGAATGACCAGGATTGGCAACGGCAAAAGGCTTTTGGAACAAGTTATAATGAGCCCATGGTCATTTACGAAGTCCATTTGGGGTCATGGAAGCGAAAAGAGGATAATCGGGTTCTTACATACAGGGAGTTAGCAGATGAGTTGGTAGATTATGTGGTAGAGATGGGTTATACCCATATAGAACTGCTACCCATAACAGAGTATCCCTTTGATGGCTCCTGGGGATATCAAGTGACGGGATATTTTGCGCCTACAAGTAGGTATGGAGAGCCACGGGATTTGATGTATTTAGTAGACCGCTGTCACCAACGGGGTATAGGAGTAATACTGGATTGGATTCCCGGTCACTTTGCCAGAGACGGTCACGGCTTATTTGAATTTGATGGGAAGCCACTTTACGAAAACCTAAATCCCATGAAAAGTGAGAACGCCGATTGGGGGACAAGAAATTTTGACTTAGGTAAAACCCAGGTTCAAAGCTTTTTAGTATCAAATGCCCTATATTGGCTTGAGGTCTTCCACTTCGATGGAATAAGAGTAGATGCGGTGGCTAGTATGCTTTATTTAGACTATGGCAAGCGACAAGGGCAGTGGATTCCCAACAGTCATGGGGGGAATGAAAGCCTGGAAGGGATAGCTTTTTTTAAGAAACTAAATGAAGCAGTTTTTGCTAGACAACCGCAAGCACTTATGGTTGCAGAAGAGTCTACTGCGTGGCCTCTGGTGAGTAAGCCTACATATATGGGAGGGCTTGGTTTCAACTATAAGTGGAATATGGGTTGGATGAATGACATGCTTTCCTATATGGAAAAGGATCCTATTTACCGGAAGTGGCATCACAATCAAATAACTTTTTCTTTTATGTATGCCTTTTCTGAGAACTACATTTTGCCTTTATCTCACGATGAGGTTGTCCACGGGAAGAAATCGCTTTTGGATAAAATGCCGGGAGACTATTGGCAAAAGTTTGCAAACCTGCGAGCCTTCTATGGTTACATGATGGCCCATCCGGGCAAGAAATTATTATTTATGGGAGGCGAATTTGGTCAGTTTATAGAGTGGAAATACGATAGTAGTCTAGACTGGCATTTATTAGATTATGATAAGCACCAGAAGATGCATCACTTTGTGCGTGAGCTCAACTGGTTTTATCGAAAAGAATCCACTCTTTGGGAATTAGACCACGATTGGCGGGGGTTTGAGTGGATTGACCCCCATGACTATAGTCAAAGCATAATTAGCTTTATGCGGCGAGGAAATAGCGTGGATGATGTGATGATAGTTGTATGCAATTTTACCCCGGAGGTGCACGGAGGATATCGAGTAGGAGTTCCTCAGCCAGGGGAATATAGAGAGATTTTCAACAGTGATAACCAGGCGTATGGAGGCTCAGGACAGGAAAATAGAGGTGGTATTATTGCCCAAGATGCCCAGTGGCACGGACAACCTCACTCTTTAGAGATAACAGTACCGCCCTTGGCCACCATTTACTTAAAAAAAGTAGAATCTTGACAGAGAGGTGTTAGCTTTGCTTAAGACCGATACTGTTGCCATGATATTGGCAGGAGGACAGGGGAGTAGACTGGGAGTTCTTACAGAAAACCTGGCCAAGCCAGCAGTTCCCTTTGGTGGAAAGTTTAGAATCATAGATTTTTCGCTCAGTAATTGTACCAATTCTCATATTGAGAATGTGGGTGTACTGACTCAGTATAGCCCACTACTACTGAATTGTACTATCGGAATAGGAGGACATTGGAACTTAGATAGGAAGAATGGCGGTGTTAGGGTACTTCCTCCCTACATCAAAAAGTATGGGGGTGAATGGTATAAGGGGACAGCTAATGCCATTTATCAGAATATAGATTATATAGAACAGTACAATCCCGACTATGTCCTGATACTCTCAGGAGATCACGTATACAAAATGGACTACAGCAAGATGATTGAGTTTCACAAAGAAAAGGGAGCTGACGCTACCATTGCAGTTTTAGAAGTTCCCTGGGAAGAGGCCAGTCGCTTTGGCATAATGGATACGGATGATCAGTACCGCATAGTAGAGTTCCAGGAAAAACCGGAAAAACCTAAAAATAACCTTGCATCCATGGGGATTTACGTATTCAATTGGCCTGTGTTGAAGAAATACCTGGAAGAAGATGAAGCAGACAAAGATTCAAGCAAGGACTTTGGCAAAGATGTAATTCCAAAGATGTTAGCTGCGGGGAGTAAGATGTTTGCCTATCCATTCTCCGGATATTGGAAGGATGTGGGCACCATAGAGAGTTTGTGGGAAGCAAATATGGATTTACTGGCAGATGAACCCCAGTTACACTTGTACGATTCCAACTGGCCCATATATTCTGTTAATTTGGATGAGCCGCCCCACTACGTAGCACCTTCGGGAAAGGTAGAACACTCATTGCTAAACGAAGGGTGTGAAGTGTACGGAACAGTGAGTAATTCGGTAATTTCCCAATCAGTTACTGTGGGAAAAGGAGCAGTAATAGAAAACTCAATTATTATGCCCAATGTGAAAATCGGTGAAAATGTCATAATCAAGCGAGCTATTGTGGGTAGTGGTTCCACTGTAAGAGCAAATAGCCGAATTGGCAATGGGGAGAACTCTCATGCACCCATTACAGTAGTGGGGGAAAATAGAACAGTTGCAGAAAACTCAGTGGTAACAGATGAACTATAGCATTGCTGTGGGTAATAGGAAGGAGAGTAGTGTATGAAGGATGTCTTGGGTATTATAGATGTAATCCGGGGAGAAGGAGAGTTAGAAATACTGACAGCTCAGCGCTCTTTGGCAGCGCTGCCCTTCGGGGGCAGGTATAGGATGATTGACTTTACCCTATCTCAAATGGTCAACTCAGGAATAGATTCTGTAGGTGTATTTACAGAGAGTAATTGCCATTCTTTAATGGATCACTTGCGCTACGCTAAAGATTGGGATTTGCACCGCCGTTGGGGTGGGCTGGCAATCTTTCCTCCTGACTGTCTCAAATACCCCTTCGGTCTGCATCGAGGTAGCTTAGAAAAGCTCTCTCCCCATGTGGACTACTTGAGAAAAGACCCCAAGAAGCTAGTGTTGGTAGCTGAAACAAATGCTATTTTTAGTCATAAGCTGGAAGAGGCCGTTACTCAACACCGAGAAAGTGGTGCCGATGTTACAGTGCTGTGGGCTAATAGTACAGGCGAAACTACTTCTCATATGAGAAATCCCTATTATAAATTAAGCTCCACAGGCAGGGTAGAAGAAGTGCAAGTTACTAGAGTTAAACCGGCTCCTGATTATGTTAGAGGTACGGGGGTCTATATTTTGCCAAAGGATTTACTCCTACAGTTTATAGAGGGTTGTGAAGCTCAAGGTAATACCTGTCTAGTTAGAGATGGATTAGCCAGAAATACCTCTGAACTCCACATAAGTTCCCATGAAGTAAAAGGCTATACTGCATGGATTGACAATATGGCCAGCTACTATGGGGCAAATATGGATATTTTAAAGCCCCATATTAGAAGAGAGCTGTTCTTTGAAAATGGGCCCATTCACACTAAGGTGAAAGTGGAACCTCCAGCCAAATATTTTGGCCAAGGAGAGGCCCATAACTCTTTAGTGGCCAGTGGTTGTCTGATCCAGGGCAAGGTAGAAAACTGTATTCTCTTCAGAGGTGTACGCATAGAGCCAGGAGTTCATGTTAAGGACAGTATACTAATGCCCAAGGGGGTTATCGAAAAAAATGTAGTCCTTGAAAAGGCTATTTTGGATAAAGCTGTCACTATTACATCTGGGAAGCAATTGAAGGGAGAAGCCAGTAATCCTGTAGTAGTAGCGAAAAATAAAGTTGTTTAGAAGCAAGGAGGTGAAAGATGAGTGAAGGTTCTTTTTGTAGCTGCAGAAGGAGTACCCTTTGTTAAAACAGGTGGTCTGGCCGACGTAGTTGGTTCCCTACCTCACGAGCTGAGGGCTATTGACTTAGAGGTACGCGTAGTGATGCCCAAATATCAAGATATCCCAATAGAGTATCAAGAAAAGATGCAGAATCTAACTCAATTTACAGTGCCCTTGGGTTGGCGTAACCAATACTGTGGAGTGGAAGAGCTAGAGCATAGGGGAGTGCCAACATATTTTTTAGATAATCAACAATATTTTCAGCGCCCTGGGATATATGGGTACCCAGATGACGGGGAGCGATTCTCATTTTTTTGTAGAGCTGTATTAGAGATGTTGCCCCAAATAGACTTTCAACCAGATGTTATCCACTGTCATGATTGGCATACGGGTATGGTAAGCACCTTACTTCAAGCTCACTACGGGGAAGTAGACTTTTATCGTAATATCAAGACAGTCTTTACCATTCATAACTTGCGGTATCAGGGTACCTTTCCAAAAAGTATCCTAGGAGATTTGTTGGGATTGGATGATAGTTACTACTGGTTCGAAGGAGTTGAGTTTCACGGAGAGGTTAGTTTTATGAAAGCCGGAATTGTATATTCAGATATAATAACAACAGTTAGCAAAACCTATGCGCAAGAAATTCAACAGCCCTATTATGGAGAAAGGTTAGATGGGCTTTTACAAAAACGGAAGGACGACTTACATGGGATTATTAACGGTATCGATTATCAGATTTACAACCCTGAGCTAGATCCTCGAATTGAACACCCCTTTGACAGGGATAACATGAGGGGAAAAACTGTAAATAAGAAAAAAATGCAGCATCTAATGAACCTCCCCATTGATGAGCGAATACCGGTAGTTGCTTTAGTGACTAGGTTAGTCAGTCAAAAGGGACTTGACTTAGTAGAGTGCGTTCTTCATGACATAATGGAGCTACCCTTGCAGTTTGTGGTTTTAGGTTGTGGGGACGAACACTACGAGAAGCTGTTTTCTGAGGCCGCTCAAGAATACAGCCATAAGTTTGCTGCAAAAATCTTGTATGATGAGAAACTAGCACATCAGATTTATGCGGGAGCAGATATTTTTCTCATGCCTTCTCTCTTTGAGCCCTGTGGGCTCGGGCAGATGATAGCCCTGCGTTACGGGACATTACCTCTAGTTAGGGAAACTGGTGGTCTGAAAGATACAGTTACATCCTATAATGAGAAGACTGGGGAGGGAAATGGGTTTTCTTTTACTAATTACAATGCCCATGATATGCTCTATACCCTCAAAAGAGCTATTTCTCTATATCAAAAAAACGATCAGTGGCAACAGCTGAGGATAAAAGCTATGGGTCTTGATTACAGTTGGAATAGATCAGCTCGGGAATATAGAGATGTTTATCAGATAATAAAGTAGGTGATAGAATGAATGAAAAATATATTTACCACAACTCCTATAGTGAACTATATAGACAGCCTTTCGGGGCTGTGCCAGCAGGTACAGAGGTGACTCTTAGACTCTTGGTAGACTTGAACAGTCCTCCGGAAAAGGTAACTTTATTCTGCTGGAAGGATGGAACCGAACCCGTAGGGCATCCCATGGAACTGGTAGATATAAATGTTAATGGAGTGAGTAGGGCCTATGAAGCAAAGGTTACAGCAGAGAACCCTGGGCTATTATGGTACTACTTTCAAGTAAGTAGCCATGGGCATACCCACTATTGGGGTAATAATTGGCGCCATTTAGGAGGAGTGGGACAGATGGCTGAATCTCCACCACCTGCCTACCAAATTACAGTTTATAAACCCAATGCATCCACGCCAGGCTGGTTTAAGGACGGGGTGATGTATCAGATTTTTGTAGACCGCTTTTATAATGGTTGCCAGGACGGGAAAGTATTAAATCCTAAAGCAAAGAGCCTTATTCACGGGCGTTGGGACGACACCCCTTTATATTTAAAAGACCACCGCGGTGACATAGAACGCTGGAATTTCTTTGGTGGGAATTTACTTGGTGTTATTAAGAAGTTACCATATTTAAAGGAATTGGGAATTAGTGTAATTTACTTAAACCCTATATTTGAAGCACCTAGTAACCACAAATACGATACTGCTGATTACTTGAACGTGGATTCTATGTTTGGAGATAATGAAACCTTTGAAACCCTCTGTAGGGTTGCTAAAGAGTTGGGAATTCACATAATCTTAGATGGGGTTTTCAGTCATACGGGAAGCGATAGTATCTATTTTAACAGAGATGGTAACTATTCAGAGCTAGGTGCCTACCAATCTCAAGATTCTCCTTACTATTCCTGGTACCGCTTCACCAATTTTCCCAATGAGTATGAAGCGTGGTGGGGTGTAGAGACTCTTCCCAATGTAAATGAGCTGGAGCCATCCTATCAAAGATTTATTATCGAAAACGAAAATAGTGTGATTAATACCTGGATGAACCGAGGTGCCAAAGGCTGGAGGCTGGACGTGGTGGATGAGCTTCCAGGTGAGTTTGTAAAGAAGTTAAACAAAGCAGTTAAAAGTGCCGATCCAGATGCGGTAATCATTGGAGAGGTATGGGAAGATGCGTCTAATAAGTCCAGTTATGGTAGCAGACGAGAGTACTTCCACGGGGACGAACTGGACTCAGTTATGAATTATCCCTTCCGCCACTCCTTAATCAACTTTGCTCTAGGACATTGGAATGCAGAAGAAACTAATCAGCAGCTGATGAGCTTGTACGAGAATTACCCGAAGCATAATTTTTATGCTGCTATGAATATTCTAGGAAGCCATGATGTGGAGAGGATTCTAACTGTTTTAGGTGGAGAACAGGGGATGCAGCGCCTAAAGCTGTTGGCTCTATTTCAGATGACTTTCCCAGGAGTGCCCTGCGTTTATTATGGAGATGAAGTTGGCATGGAGGGAGGAGATGATCCCTACTGTCGAGGCACATACCCTTGGGGCCGAGAAAATACAGAGCTCTTAAATTGGTACAAGCAGATAATAGGGTTGAGAAATAGTCATGACCTGTTTAAAACTGGAGAGTGGAAGCCTGTATATGCCCAGGGAGATGTATACGCCTACCTTAGAACTATTTCAAATGGCGTGGATGTCTTTGGACAAAAGCGAGAAACAGGAAGTGCCCTGGTGGCTTTTAACAGGAGTCCTCATGAGCATCATGAGATTACTTTAAAATTGGAGGAAAGTGATTTCCACGCCTATGAGGATATATTAGGTCAAGGTGCTGATTTTAGCATTAGCGAAGATGAGTTAAGAATTCAACTACAGCCCTTACAGGGAAGGGTATTAATTGGCAGAGGCCAATCTATATAAGGCTTAATCACACAGGCTTTGTCGCAAAAAATGTGGCAAAGCTTTTGTTGTTGTGGCAGGAATATAGTCTTAAAGGCTTGAATATAGTAGTAGATGAATCTGGATAAGCCCACTGGGCTCTAAAGGGGGGGGAGAGTGTGGACAGGTTATTTGTTCAAGGGGAAGCTGTTCTTAAGGGAAGTGTCAAAGTAAGTGGCGCAAAAAACTCCGCTCTGGCGCTCTTGGCAGCTAGCGTAATTTCTGATGAAGTAGTTATATTAGAAAATGTGCCCCGAATTAGGGATGTATATTACCAAATCAAAATTTTAAAAGAACTAGGAGCTCAGGTAGAATGGGTTGAAGATAACACAGTTAGGATAGAAGCCAGTCCTATGTGCAATGAAAGAGTTCCCTTTGAGCTTGCAAAGGAATTGCGAGCATCGAGCTTACTTTTGGGAGCCCTATTAGCAAAATGCGGTCGGGCAGAGATACCTGTACCTGGAGGATGCAATATTGGCACTAGGCCTATGGATTTGCATATTAAAGGGATTAAGCAAATGGGGGCCAAGGTTGAGCTTGACCAGGGCTATATTACAGCTTCAGGAAAACTAACTGGAAGCAAAATATATCTGGACTTCCCCAGTGTAGGTGCTACTGAAAACATTATGCTGGCGGCTTTAGGGGCAGAAGGGACTACTATTATTGAGAATGCAGCTAAAGAGCCTGAAATAATAGATTTAGCTAACTTTTTAAATTCACTGGGTGCTAAAGTGAGGGGTGCGGGAACGGACTATATCCGCATTAATGGGAAACAGCAGTTGCGGGGAGTAAGGTATAGCTGTATTCCCGATAGGATTGAAGCGGGGACCTATATGATAGCAGCCGCTGTGACAAAAGGGTGTGTCAGGGTAAACGGAATAATTCCAGAACACCTTCATGCGGTAGCTGCAAAGCTAGAGGAGATAGGGGCAGGAGTTGAGATGGGAGATAGTTGGATAGAGGTTCAAGGGTCAGGATGCCGCAAGGCTGTAGATATAAAGACCATGCCACACCCGGGCTTTCCCACCGACTTACAATCCCCAATGCTAGTTTTGCTCACGGGAATAGAGGGAAGCAGTACAGTTATTGAAAATGTATTTGAAAATAGATTTAAAGTAGCTAGTGAACTGAGGCGTATGGGCGCTAATATTAAACTAGAGGGAAGATCAGCTTTTGTCATAGGCAAGACACAGCTGCGAGGAGCTCAAGTAAAGTGTTGGGACTTGCGGGGAGGCGCTGCCCTGTTATTGGCAGGGTTAAAGGCTGAGGGCATTACAGAGCTAACCAATGTTAAATGTTTGGAGCGAGGTTACGAAAATATAGTCGAAAAATTTGTTGGCTTAGGTGCAAAAATACAAAAAATGTGATATGACAGAAACTGGAGTGAAAGCGCAATATGAGATTGACAACCTTAAGCAGTGGCAGTTCTGGAAATGCCACGTTCATTGGAACTAAAAATGGGGGAATACTAGTAGACTGTGGTTTGAGTGGCAAGAAAACTATTGAAGCATTAGAGAGTGTTAAGGTAGATCCAAAGGAGCTAGATGGAATAGTAGTAACCCATGAGCACCGAGATCATATTGCAGGGGTAGGTATCCTATCTCGCAAGTTAGATTTACCTGTGTATGCAACAGAAAAAACCTGGGAGCAACTTGAAGACCAGGTAGGGCAGATAGTACAAGAAAACAAAAGATATATAGAGCCCCATAGTGGGGAGGAAATAGGTCAGCTAAAAGTTGAGGCCTTTAAGACCTCTCACGACGCGGTAGATCCAATTGGCTTGGCGGTATATAGTAGCAGTGAAAAAGTAGGTATGGCCACAGATACCGGTTGCATTACTAGTGGCATGAATGAGCATATGAACGATTGTGATTTGCTTTTAGTTGAGGCCAATCACGACTTAGATCTACTTCAGCATGGGCCGTATCCGGAAAGCCTAAAGAGAAGAGTGCGTGGAGGCAAGGGGCACTTAGAAAACAGTGAAATAGGTGCAGCATTGCATAAATGGCTCAGTGGTAATACTCAACAGGTAGTGCTAGGGCACTTAAGTCAAGAAAACAACAGACCTTATTTAGCTAGAAAAACAGTAGAGGATATTTTAGAAAAATCAGGAGTCCAAGTGGGGTTGGAGTTACAGGTTACAGTGGCTCCCAGAGAGGAACCTCATCCTCTAGTAGAAACTATTTCTCTGGAAGGGCTCAAAGCAGTTTAAATAAATGCAATAGGTAGTATACTAAGTTAAAATAGAAGGGGTGTAGAAGATGAGTCACTTTAATGATAGTTACTATCACAAACCTGGCAGATCCCGCTGGGGAAGCTTTATGCTGATGTTGCTTGGAGCAATAGCAGGAAGCCTTATAGCGCTCTTTTTAGTATTTAATATACCCTATTTTGCAAATCAGCTATCGCCCCCTGAGGTGGAAGACAGGGGCCAGGTACTACCGCCAGTAATACCATCCCAGCCTCCAGAGGGGCAGTGGCCAGTGGTGGAAATTGCTGAAAAGGTGGGCCCTGCAGTTGTGGGGATCACTAATGTACAGGAAGTGAGAGGTTTTTTTGGCAGTCCTAGAGCAGGTAATGGTTCGGGAGTTATCTTCGACCAAGAAGGTTATGTAGTTACTAATTATCACGTAATAGAAGGTGCTAGAGAAGTAATTGTAACCATAGACGAAGAACGAAGCTATCCTGCTGAAGTAATTGGAGCAGATCGCAGTACTGACTTAGCAGTCTTAAAGATAGACGCGGATAACTTGCCTGTAGCTCGATTTGGTAACTCCCATGAGGTAAAAGTGGGTGAATTAGCCGTTGCTATTGGAAACCCTTTAGGACCTAACTTTGCAAGGTCGGTTACATCGGGAGTAATAAGTGCATTGGATCGAGAGCTGGAAATTCAAGATCTGAGATTTAATTTAATTCAAACCGATGCTGCTATAAATCCTGGCAATAGTGGTGGTGCATTAGTAAACAGAAGCGGTGAAGTTATAGGCATTAACAGTGCTAAAATTGCTACAGCGCAAGTGGAAGGAATGGGCTTTGCAATTCCAATTAGTAGCGCTAAGCCAATTATAGATGAACTGATAGAGCAGGGTTATGTAAGTAGACCTTATATAGGCATAGTGGGTCAAGAGATTACAGAGCAGCAGTCTCAATGGTATGATTTGCCCAAAGGAATATTTATTACTGAGGTTGAGCCAGGTGGGCCTGCGCAAAGGGCTGGAATTAGAGCAGAGGATATAATTGTAGCTATAGATGACAATAAGCTCACTAGTTTTGATGACCTTAAGGCACAGATGGACAAGAGAAAGCCAGGGGATGAACTTACAGTTGGTCTAATACGCAAGGGTGAGTCCTTGAAAGTGACAGTTGAATTAGGAGAGAGACCAGCTGACTAAGATGGAGATCATAATAAAAGAGGTAGAGGATTTAAATCCTCTACCTCTTTTATTATTGTTGTGGGTATTGATCGTACTGGTTTTGCTGAGAATAGTTTTGTTGTTCTGCTCCTGCCATCATTTGGGGAGCATCATCTTCAAAATTCTTCTCATACATCTCCGAGAAATACTGTTTTAGCATGCGGGCTGATGAAAACTGATCTTTTGACATGGTTATACTTGAGTGCATCATTTCTAACCACTTTGTCCTGTTGTTGTAATAGGTGGGTATCACTTCGTCCAATAGTACTCGGTACAGGGCTTTTATGTCTTGAACATCTTCGTTATCCCCTTGATCCATTTCAGTTAGCATTTTATCGATAAGCCAACCGCTACTTCTGTGTTCAACTCCTTCGGGAACCCAACCGTCAATAACACTTACGTTGAGAACGCCGTTCATTGCTGCTTTCATTCCAGAAGTTCCACTTGCCTCCATAGGACGACGTGGGTTGTTAAGCCATACATCCACACCTTGAACTAGCAGCTCTCCGATATACATATCGTAGTTTTCTAGAAATACAATACTGTCTGGATACTTTTCACTCATGCGCATGATATTTTGAATAATATCTTTTCCCGGCTCGTCCTTAGGATGAGCCTTGCCGGAAAATACTAGTTGTAGTTTTCCTTCCTGAAGCAAGGGCTCTATTACTTCTGGTTTGCTGAAAATGAGGCCGCTTCGCTTATATGCTGCAGCTCGGCGGGCAAATCCCACTATTAAATTCTCTTTTTTAAACTGTTTCCCAGTCTTTTCTTTAATATATCGGACTAATTTTTCCTTAAGGTCCATATGGGGCTGCCATAAGTCTCGACCTTGTTTATAGGCGTTGCGAATAGAAGGGCTCTGCCAAGTTCCGCCGTGTACCCCATTAGTGATAGAGATAATTGGAGCCGCATCACTTACATCCTTCCACATTTGGCGAGCGGTATCCCCGTGGAGTTGGGAAACAGCATTGGCAGTGTGAGATAGGCGCAGTGCTGCTACAGTCATACCAAAGGGATCGCCACCAATACGGGTCATTTGATCTCTGTTTAAGCCATTATAAGCACCCATATATTCTAGCAAACCGTGATCGTGAACTTCGTTGCCAGCTTCAACAGGTGTATGAGTAGTAAAGGCTACTTGACGCTTAGTTTCTGTCATGGCGTCTTCAAAGGACATGTGCTGTTCCTGCATTTTTTCACGAATAAGTTCAATGCCTGCGAATACAGCATGGCCTTCATTAAAGTGGTACTGGTCGATATCTATGTTCATTGCACGGAGGGCCTTGATGCCTCCAATACCTAAAATCATCTCTGCAGCTACCCGGTCTTGTTCCACACCTCCGTATAACTTGCTGGTCATCCAACCGTGGGAGCTACCGGGGAAGTTAGTATCTAGTAAATATAGTGGAGCATTACCGTACTGATCTACCATGTGTACTTTGCATGTAACCTCCTCGCCTCGTACATTGAGCTGAACCGAGACGCCCGTATCCTTTAGAAAGCTGTAATCAAAATTGGGATAAACGTCAAAGGGACGCCTATCATCACCAATGTACTGTTGCGTGTAATCTTGCTTCCATAGGATACCAATACCGATAACTGGCGCATTTTCATCTTTAGCCGCTTTTAGGAAGTCGCCGGCTAAGATACCCAGTCCCCCTGAGTAAATTGGCAACTCCCTATTGAGACCATATTCCATACAAAAATAAGCTACAGTAGGTTTTTTTCCATTGCTCGTCATAATTAATCCCTGTATCTACAGGGCTCACCTCCTAATCTAAAATCAAAGCAAACTTATATATATTTTTCATAAAAGGCTTCTAAACTATACATGTATTTTAAAAAAATCGAACAAGCAGGGAAAATGACCTCAAATGCCGAAGAAAAAGTAGTTAAATAGGTTAAAGGCTGAAAAGAGGGAGATAATATGAGCGGATTATTAACTTCAGATGAAAAACCAGTGGTACTAGTTGTAGACGATTCCAAATATATACGAATGACGCTTGTTTCCATAATGCTGGAAGAGGGTTATCAGGTATTAGAGGCGGAAAATGGCAAAGAAGCTATTGAGATTAGCATTAGTGAAATGCCCGATATAATACTGATGGATTGTGTTATGCCTGAGTTGACAGGAATTACAGCGTGTAAGAGGATAAACGAAAACTCCAGCACTCAGCACATTCCAGTTATTATGATAACTAGCTTAGCCGATGAAAAGACTGTTGAGGATGCCTTTGACGCGGGGGCAATAGATTACCTTACAAAGCCTATTAATTATGCTGTTTTAAAAAAGAGAGTGGGAAGAATCCTAAAGGCTAGAATAACAGAGCAAACACTGGATAAAAGTGAGGTTTTTTCAAATACAATAATAAATAATGCTTTGGATGGGATTATTACAATTGATGATCAGGGAAGAATTCTAAGTATTAACCCCTCGGCGGAAAGGATATTTCAGTATAGGAGCAGTGAAATTATTGGTGGATACATAAATAAGATAATACCGAAAATATATTGTCAGCAGGATATTACCACCGAGGACATGAAAGAGCTTAGTCAAACTAACTTTAACGAGACAGATGTTTTGGGGAAAAAGAAAAATGGAGAAACCTTTCCCATTGAACTTTCCATTAGTGATTGCTACCTAGGCAAACAGCTTATATTTACAATTATATTTAGGGATATAAGCAAGCGACGCCAATACCAAAAGGATATGTTAGAGAGCAGAGAACGCTACAGAACACTAACTGAGAACACATACGACTTAATTAGTGAGATTGGAATTAACGGTGAGTTTATTTACACTAGCCCTAACTATAAAGAGGTTTTGGGCTATGATGTAACAGACTTGCTGGGAATAAAATATCACGTTATCATACATCCGGAAGACTTGCCTATAGTGGCAACTGGCTTGAAAAAGTACCTGTATGGGGAAGCTGAGCAGATTGTCGCCAGGTTTATTCATAAAAATGGAGAAGTGAGGCTGTTTGAAAGTACGGGGAAGGCTTATAAGACTGCCCAAGGTGAAACTCGCATTGTTTTTGTTTCTAGAGACATAACTGAGCGGAAGCACTATGAGGACCGACTATGGCATCAGGCTTTTCATGATGCCCTTACCAACCTTCCAAATAGAACACTTTTAAAGGATCGGTTACAGGTTGAAATTAATCACGCTAAGAGAAATGGAACAAAAGTAGGAGTACTATTCTTAGATTTAGATAGGTTCAAAATTATCAATGATACCTTAGGTCATGCAATAGGAGATAAATTGCTACAAACTATCGCCGACAGAATTGTAGACTGTGTACGCACTGACGATACAGTAGCTCGTTTGGGAGGAGATGAGTTTACTGTACTAGTAACAAGCGTTAATAGATCGGAAGATGTGGCCAAAGTAGCAGAAAAGATACTCAAGGCGGTTAAACAACCTATGGAAATAGATGGAAACCAACTATATCTAACGGCCAGTATCGGGATAGCTATTTATCCTGATGACGGGGTTAATGTAACTAATATATTGAAAAATGCAGACGCAGCCATGTATCGGGCGAAGGAAAGCGGCAGAAACAATTACCAGCTATACACATATGCCCTAAATGAAAAGGCATTCGAAAGGCTAGAAATGGAGAATAGCTTGAGGCGAGCTATAGAGCAGGAGGAGTTTGAGGTTTATTACCAGCCTCGAATTAATGTTACAAATGGACAAATAATTGGTATGGAAGCTCTTATTAGGTGGAATCATCCTGATTGGGGATTAGTCTCACCGGGGAGATTTATTACCATTGCTGAGGAGACTGGATTAATTGTGCCCATAGGGGAATGGGTTCTTCGCGCTGCATGTGCTCAAAATAAAGCATGGCAGGAAGCAGGACATAAGCCTGTGCGCATGGCAGTTAATATTTCAGCACGTCAGTTTCAGTTGCAGGATTTTCTGCGAGTAGTGGCCGATGTGCTGGAGCAGACTGGTTTAGAACCCCGGTGGTTAGAGCTTGAAATTACTGAAAGTATAGCTATGCAAAATGTAGATTACACCTACAAAATGCTTAGAAAGCTTAATGAAATGGGGATAGACCTATCTATTGATGACTTTGGAACAGGCTATTCTTCTTTAAGTTACCTGAAGCGGTTCCCAATAAATAAGCTAAAAATAGATAAATCCTTTGTAAACGATATAACATCTGATGAGAATAATGCTGCAATAGCATCTACAGTAATAGTATTGGGTAAGAGTTTAAAGTTTGGAGTTGTGGCGGAAGGGGTGGAGACCAAAGAGCAATTAGATTTTCTGCGTGAACATAATTGTGAGGAAATGCAGGGATACTACTTTGGAAAACCTGTTCCGGCTGAAAACTTTTGGGAGAAATTAAAAGAGGAAATAGAGAAAAAATGTCAAGGTGCTGATAAGGATAATGAAGGTAACAGTGATTGCAGTTGGTAAGCTAAAGGAGAAATACTTGCTACAGGGGATCAAAGAATATAGTAAGAGGCTTAGTAGCTATTGCAAATTAAATATCTTTGAGATAAGTGATGAACCGACGCCAGATAAAGCCAGTGAGGCGGAAATGGAGCAGATAAAGAGGCGAGAGGGAGAGAGGGTTATGGCAAAGCTAAAGCAGGACAGCTTTGTAATAGCCTTAGATGTTCAGGGACAGATGCTCACCTCAGAACAAGTAGCTGCAAAGCTAGACAACTTGGCTGTGACCGGGAAAAGTCAAGTTATCTTTATTATTGGAGGCTCTCTTGGGTTGTCAGATCAGGTGCTAGAGCGAGCCCAACTGCGGTTATCCTTTTCACCGATGACCTTTCCCCATCAACTGATGAGATTGATACTGCTGGAGCAGGTGTATCGGGCGTTTAGGATTAGTCGGGGAGAGCCGTATCATAAGTAAATAGGTTTTTTAAAAAAGGTTAAAACAAATAATAAACGGCCTGATCACAACAAATATATGTTGTGATCTCAGGCCGTTTATTTTTAAAAATCACGAAAATTTAATTTAAAATTAGCTTCATTTTTTACGTTTAATAAAATATAATTGAGTATATAAATTAAAAAACGGGCATAATTTTAAATAAGGCAGGTGATAAACATGGAATATGAAAAATTATCTAAAGTTTTTTACAAAAAGGGGAATGATTATTATAAAAATGAGGTAGAAAAAAGAAACAGCAGTTACGGTAGTTATATAACAAATTTAAGTATAAAAGGTTTTAGAAAAGGACAAATAACTAATGAAATCTACCGATTATTTTATGTGAATACCCACCAATTAATGACTTTAAATAACAAAGTGTTAATTAATAGTTCAAAAATATCTACACTTATTAGTAAGCTTCCCAAATTCGTTGTAGAGCCATATTTCCATAAACTAATTGTAAACGAAGCACAAAGTAATAATGAAATAGAGGGTATACGTAGTACAAAAAAAGAATTGAAAGATGTATTAGGCGACGTAATGAAATCTGAAAAAAAACAAAAACGTTTTAAAGGATTAATGAAAACATATCTGTATATTGAGCAAATTAAACCTTTTACGGAAATATCAGATTTTAGAAAACTCTTTGATGATTTAGTCTCAGATGAGATAGATAAGGCAGATGAACCTGACGGTGAACTATTTAGAAAAGGATACGTAGAGATAAATGATGGATCAAACACAACTCATATAGGAGTAAGTTCTGAAGTGGAAATTATTGAATTATTAAACGCATTAATTAATTTTCTCAATGATGAACAGTATCCAGAATTATATCGCTATATGGTTGGACATTACTATTATGAATATATACATCCTTTCTATGACGGCAATGGAAGAACAGGGCGTTTATTAGTTTGTAGTTATTTATCTAGATATTTGGAGAGATACTCTGCAATAACTTTTTCTTATGCAATAAATAAGAACAAATCAAAGTATTATAAAGCTCTTGAAGAAATACCTTATCCTTTAAATAGAGGAGAGGTGACCTTTTATTTGATCGATATGTTAGAATTACTTTTATCAGGACAAGAAGGAATTATTGAAGATTTAGAAATAAATTTGTCCAAAATAGAAAGAATTCATAAATACTTTAAAGGTGATATCTGGAAAGAACGAATGGAAGAATCAGATGTATTAAGGAAAATGACATATTTAAGTGTATTTGTTAATGAAGAAACCAATTTTGCTGTAACGCAGTTGATGAAATTCTCTAATAAATCGAGATATAAAGTAAATCAAATAATGAGTAACTTAGAAGGAGATGGATTTGTTAAATTAGTAACTCAAAGACCAAAAGAATATAAAGTTTCTGATGAATTTTTAGAAGATATTTTGACTTCTTAAGAGAAACTTGTATTTTTGGTATAACATACATAGTGGTTCTTAAATGTTTATACAAAATAATTGTTTTAATCTATGCAAAATTCTGATAAAATATATTAATATATAATTAATTAGAAAAGGTGTATGACTAGTTGCACTTGCATCCTTTCTGCAAATATTAAGGTATAAGGACGGTAAAAATGAGTAATAAAACAAGTAGAGCAGACGTTGTTTTGATTGGTGCAGGCATAATGAGTGCCACTTTAGGGACACTTTTGAAAGAATTAGTACCCCGATGGGAAATTACAGTGTTTGAGAAGTTGGAGAAAGCAGGAGGGGAGAGCTCTAACGAATGGAATAATGCGGGAACGGGACATGCGGCGCTATGTGAGCTTAACTACACTGCTCAACAGCCGGACGGATCTATAGATATTAACAAAGCTATAACAATCAATGAGCAATTTCAGGTTTCAATGCAGTTTTGGTCTTATCTTGTAAATAGAAACCTGATAAGTAATCCTCAGGACTTTATCATGGGACTACCTCATATGAGCTTTGTACAAGGAGATCAGAATGTAGCGTTTTTAAAAAAGCGTTTTGAAGCCCTGGCAAATAACCCTTTGTTTCACGGGATGGAATTTTCTGATGACCCAGAAGACCTAAAAGAATGGTTTCCACTTATGATGGAGGGGCGTAAGTCTAATGGACCAATAGCTGCAACGAAAACCGAATATGGAACTGATGTGAATTTTGGTGCTTTAGCACGGATGTTATTTGACCATTTGGACAGAAAAGATGCTGACATTAGATATAAGCATAATGTTAAGGATATTAAACGCACCAGTGACGGATTGTGGGAGTTGAAAGTGCAGAATCTCCACAGCGGTACTGTGGAACGGCATACTGCAAAATTCGTCTTTATTGGAGGCGGGGGAGGAAGCCTACATTTACTGCAAAAGTCCGGTATTCCTGAAGGGAAACATATTGGAGGCTTTCCGGTAAGCGGAATATTTATGGCATGTAATAATCCATCTGTTGTAGAACGGCACTATGCAAAGGTATACGGTAAAGCTAAGGTTGGTGCTCCGCCAATGTCTGTCCCCCACCTTGATATCAGATTTATTGACAATAAAAAGGAGCTGCTGTTTGGGCCATTTGCGGGCTTCTCACCAAAGTTCTTAAAACAGGGTTCAATATTTGATTTATTAACTTCCGTAAAACCGGATAATGTCTTAACTATGTTGGCAGCAGGCGCAAAAGAGATGGCGTTGACAAAATACCTTATTCAGCAAGTTATGTTATCCAAAGAACAGCGAATGGAACAATTACGTGAATTTATCCCTAACGCCAAAAGCGAAGATTGGGATCTAGTAGTAGCCGGCCAGCGTGTGCAAGTTATCAAGGATACTGAGGCAGGTGGCAAAGGAACACTTCAATTTGGTACGGAAGTGATTACTGCTGAAGATGGATCAGCTGCAGCATTACTAGGAGCTTCTCCAGGTGCTTCTATTGTGGTTCACGTTATGCTTGAGGTACTCAAAAAGTGTTTTCCACAAAACATGGAAGAGTGGGAAGCGAAAATCAAAGAAATGATTCCTTCTTATGGGAAGTCACTGATGGAGAACCCGGAGCTTTTGCAGGAAATTCATAATTCAACAGCGCAGACACTTGGATTAGCCTTTACAACACCAACAAATAATGTTATCATAAATAAAATTAAATATAAATAATAAATTTCTTATCAAGAGTGGTGGAGGGACTGGCCCGATGAAGCCCGGCAACAGTCAGCATTAGCTGAAAATGTGCCAATTCCTGCAGCTATTTTTAGCTGAGAGATAGGAAGAGAGTTTTTCAAGTATGGCTTTATGCCTTTAAGACGCCTCTTCTTACGAAAAGAAGGGGCTTTTTATGTTTAATTAAACAGACAATCAATAAGGAGCTGACATCAATGCATATTGGAGACATTTTCGAGCAAAAAAAAACTGTTATCTCATTTGAGGTATTTCCGCCAAAGAAAGATGGGGATATTGATACAATCTACAAAACTATCGATGAACTAGCTCATTTAAGACCTGATTTTATTAGTGTCACCTATGGAGCCGGAGGCTCAGGTAGCAAGAGCACAATTGATATTGCTTCACTTATCAAAAGAAAATACGAGATTGAAGCCTTAGCTCACCTCACTTGTATCACTAGTACAGAGGAAGAAATCAAGAGCACCTTAGAAAAGCTAAAGCAAAATAATCTATATAATGTACTAGCACTGAGAGGTGATTACCCTAAAAATTATAACCAGCGAGGACAAGCTAGATATAATTATGCAGTAGACCTTATAGAAGAGATAAAAGCAAAAGGAAGTTTTTGTGTGGGGGCTGCTGCTTATCCTGAAGGCCACATTGAATGCAGTGATGTGCAGCGGGATTTAGAATATCTAAAGCAAAAAGTAAATGTAGGAGCAGACTTCTTAATTACTCAGCTGTTTTTTGATAACCAGCTTTTCTATAGATTTAAAGAAAAGCTAGACAGGGCTGGAATAGATTGCAAACTATCCGCTGGAATAATGCCTATTTTAAGTAAGCAGCAAGTTGAAAAGATGATTTATATGTGTGGCGCTTCCCTACCTGCTAAGGTAATTAAGCTCTTGGTAAAATACGAGAACAATCCTGAATCCTTGAAAAAATGGGGAATTGAATATGCAGCAGAGCAGGCGGAGGAGCTAGTAAGCAATGGGGTAGATGGAGTCCATATTTACACTATGAATCAACCTCAAATTGCCAGAGCAATAGTGGGTAAACTTAAAAATTTAAGTCAGGCAATCTAGAGGGAAGAGAGGTGACCCAATGGAAATTAATCGAGATGAGGTGCTGCGTTATCTGGGTTATAAAGGTCAGACCATTGACTATAATCTAGAGCTAGTAATTCAAAGCTGTATTGAAGAGATAAAGCTGATTTCCAAGCCTCGGTATCATTATGGTATCTATAAGTTAGAAAAGGGGCGGGAAGAAGTAACTCTAACAGATAGTAACATCAATCTTGAGGGGAATTCTATTAGAGAATACTTGGCTCAAGTAGAGAAATGTGTAGTTTTAGCGGCAACCCTTGGTGCGGAGGTTGACCGGAAAATTAGGCAGTACCAACTGACTGATATGACCAGGGCAGCCATCTTAGATGCATGTGCAACCGAGGCTATCGAAGCTTTGTGCAATCAGGTAGAGCAAGAGATTAAGAAGGTTGTAAAGGGGTCCCACCTAACTTCTCGCTACAGTCCTGGTTATGGAGATTTGCCCCTAGAGCTACAGGGGCAGATATTAAAGGAGCTAAAGGCATATCAAAAAATTGGCCTTGCCATCACTAGTAGTCATCTGTTAACACCTAGAAAGTCAGTGACAGCTATAATAGGGTTATCAGAAAAACCTTTAGCAGTTAAAAAAAAGAAATGTGTAGACTGTACAGCTTACAACTACTGCAGTTACCGAAAGGAGGAAGGAACTTGTGGAGCTCTTTAAAGATAAACAATTTTTAGTTTTTGATGGTGCCATGGGGACAATGTTACAAGAGGCGGGTTTAGAACCAGGAGAATTACCTGAGTTGTACAACTTAGAACACTCAGAAAAAATTGCTCAGATTCACAAAAGTTATGTAGCTGCAGGTGCAGATATAGTTACAACGAACACCTTTCAGGCAAATCAATTGAAGCTACAGGATTGCTCCTACAGTGTAGAAGAAGTTATAAAAAAGGGAGTAGCACTGGCTAAAAGCTCAAATGCCAAATGGGTTGCTTTGGACATAGGGCCTATCGGTAAAATGTTAGAACCCTTGGGTGAAGTTAGCTTTCAGCAGGCGTATGAGATTTTTAAGAGACAAGTTATAGCGGGAAGGGAAGCGGGAGCCGATTTGATTTTAATCGAGACAATTTCCGACCTGTATGAGGCTAAAGCGGCAGTATTAGCGGCCAAAGAGAATAGCTCTCTACCTGTAATTTGTACTATGACATTTCAAGAAGATGGAAGAACCTTTGTGGGAACAGACCCTCAGACTGCAACGATTGTACTTCAAGGATTAGGAGTAGATTGCCTGGGTATTAATTGCTCACTAGGACCCGAGGAGATGCTCCCCCTAGTCAAAACTGTCTTACAATATGCCAAAGTGCCAGTGATAGTGCAATCAAATGCTGGGCTGCCAAAGCTAGAGGGAGATGAGACAGTATTCCCAGTGGGATCACAGGAATTTGGCGCTTATGCCCAGGAGTTGGTCAAGCTAGGTGTGCAATTAATCGGCGGTTGTTGTGGAACAACGCCTCAGCACATAGAAGAGGTTAAAAAAGTAATCACTAGAGCGATACCAGCTGAAAGGCGAGTAAAGCCAGTGACATGTGTAGCCTCAGCAACTAAAACAGCTACTATAAATCAAGTGGCAGTAATTGGTGAGCGGATTAACCCTACTGGTAAAAAGCGAATGAAGGAAGCTCTGAGAAACAACCAGCTAGATTTCATTTTGGCAGAGGCTATTGACCAGACAAAGGCAGGGGCAGATATTCTCGATGTCAATGTGGGCCTTCCTGAAGTAGATGAGTGTGAAATGTTAGAGAAGATAGTTAAGGAGATTCAAGGGGTAGTGGATACACCCCTTCAGATTGACAGCTCTAACCCAGAAGCTATTGAGGCTGCAGTACGGGTATACAATGGTAAGCCCATAATAAACTCGGTCAATGGCAAGAAAGAATGGATGGAAAAGATTTTCCCAATAGCTAAAAAGTACGGTGCAGCTTTAATTGGCCTCACCTTAGATGAAAAGGGAATTCCCGAGACAGCGGAAGAACGACTGGCCATTGCTGAGAAAATCTTAAAGGGGGCTGAATCCTATGGTATTGCCAAAGAAGACTTGATTATAGACTGCCTGGTCATGACTGCTTCTGCTCAACAAAAGATGGTAGAAGAGACAATTAAGGCCGTGGCTTTAGTTAAAAGGGAACTGGGACTAAAAACTGCTTTAGGTGTGAGCAATGTTTCTTTTGGATTGCCTAACAGAGAGCTTATTAACCGCACTTTTTTAGCAGCTACCCTGGGGGCAGGTTTAAATGCCCCTATTATTGACCCACTATCAAAAGAGATGATGGATACTATTGCTGCATTTAAAGTACTTAACAACCAGGATCAAGAGGCTGAAGAATTTATAAAAAAAATTACTCAAAATATTTCACAGCATAACCAAGAAGCCAAAGTCCAAGGAGAGAAGGGTTTGGATGAGCTAATCATAGAAGGTAGGCAGGGAGAAGTAGAAGAAAGGGTTATAAAAATGCTAGTTGATCACAAGCCCCTCCATATTATTGATAACTACTTTATCCCCACTCTTGATAAGATTGGGCAGAGTTATGAAAGGAAGGAGCTCTTTTTACCCCAGCTATTACGTTCAGCAGAAGCGGTGAAAAAGGGTTTAGAAGTAATAAAAATGAAGGCGCTTCAAGATTTGAATAGTTCTAACAAAGAGAAGATTTTATTGGCCACAGTTCAAGGAGACATTCACGACATAGGTAAGAATATTGCTAAGATGCTCCTTGAGAACTACGGATTCAATGTAATTGACTTGGGTAAAGATGTACCAATAGAGACCATTGTGGAAAAAGCAATGGAGCACGATGTGAAACTAATAGGTTTGAGTGCACTGATGACTACAACTGTGCGAAACATGGAGATAACAATAAAAGCTCTGAAAAAAAAGATGCCAAATTGCAAGATAATGGTAGGAGGAGCTGTACTTACGCCTCAATACGCTCAGACGATTGGCGCTGACTTTTACGCTGCTGATGGACAAGCCGGAATTAAGATAGCTAAAGAGGTATATAAATAATATGAATTAATCCATAAAAAGCTTCTAATAATAATAAAAAATACAATTTGGAGGACATGATGTCACAATTAATTATGAGCCTGATTGCAGGAATAATCCTAGGAGTAATTTTTAAGCTGTTACATTTACCGTTACCTGCACCGCCAGCGTTGGCAGGTGTGTTAGGTATTGTGGGTATATATCTAGGGGGTATTATTGCCAATATGCTCTTCAAATAAGACAAGCAAGATGTCAAGGGGCGGTTTCTCCTGAATGTTGTCAGGAGAAACCGCCCCTTTCTAATCAATCAACCCCTGTGCTGTTAGGGAACGTTCAACCGCTTCATTAAAAACCTTGCCAGATAGATGCATAATAGTGTCCACGCCTTCACTAGTGTTTATAAATTCCATAGATGCCAGACAAGGATAATGCAAACACATTAATCCTGCATGAGGTGTAACATTTTCAGGAGTATAACCTTTCATGCGATTAACCGTATACTGAGTAGATCCGCAGGGTGCTCCCCTCTTTATTTTTGCTCCCGTTATTTTATTTGTTTTAGAATCTAATTGTACATCTAAAACTGGTTTCCCAAAATAGCGGGCAAACTGAGAGGCGGTTTCACTGGAGTACTCCATGAAGCTATCGCCAAAACCCGCAGTTGACTCAGTGAGGGAGCAAAAGGGCTCTGGGAAAACAATATCAACCATTTCTTTCTCCAATTCGCGCTTGAGTTGGTTTCTAAGGCCTAGCGGAATCCAAGCCCCGTTATCAATAGAAGCAATAACTGCTTTAGCTCCAGTTTTTTCGACCACAGCAGTCAGTAACTGTGCTGCTTGCTGAGCTTCTGCTAAATGTAGGATTAGGTCTGCCTTATCCATATTTTGCGGTAAAAACTCATCCGGGTCGTCAACTACAGCTAAACTAATGGATGGAACTGTGAAGGACTGAATTCGCCAACTTTGAGGCAAGTTGTTTTGAATATGCGATACTATTCGCTCTCCGTAAACACCTTGTACTAGGGCTAAAATATGCACCGTTCAACACCTCTTTGTTCGAATTTTCTTAATTGCATATTAAATTCTTCGAGAAATCGTATATCCCTTTTAGATTTTAAAAAATAGCAAAAAAATCCTGGAATTTTACAAATAAAATTAATTAGGTAATATTACCACTACCATTTGAGCTCTTTTTAAGTATTATTATTAATATAGAATCATTCTAAAATAACTATTGTAAAAGGAGAAGAAAATGGAAAATAATAATTCGCGAAAGATGATGGGACTGATAGCATTAGTTATTGGAATTCTTGTTGTAGGATTTTTCATTACATATGTGGTACATGCGGCTGGAAGTGGTGGTCAAGAGGAAAATCAGTACGAAAGCCATCAGTTAGAAGAGGAAAGCGTACCAGTTAAAAATGAAGTAAAAAAAGAAGAAGTTAAAGAGGAAGTTAAAGAAGAAGTTAAAGAAAATAAAAAAAATGAAAGTACTGAAACTGAAGAAGAACCAAAAGTAGAAAGAGGTTCAAAAGAAGCTAATAATAGTAGAGTAGATACAGGAGTCGGTCAGGATTTAAACCAATATGTATTAGATATTATAAAAACTTATCAAATCGGTCCGGGAAATTATCCATACATATTAAATAACGACTATCAAAACTATAACGGAGTATCCACAACATTGCACTATCAAGGTCAGGTGTTGTTGCGAGCTCACCCCAGCGGTAATCGAGCGACTCATTGCTCGGGAATTACATTTGAAGTCTTTTTCAAAGCAATGCAAGAGCGAAATCGTAAATTAGGTATTCAAATTGATGATTTTAACGGCATGAACAGGGACGAGCTGTTCCAATTTGCTTTAATGTGGTATGCAGCTTCAGGGCCTAAGCATAGCAATAACATAGCAACTGCAGTGGAGAGATATGGTGTAGGCAAGCAAATACATAGACTGGAGGATGCTAGACCAGGGGATTTCATAGATATCAGTCGAGAAAACAATACGGGTCACACAGCAGTGTTCCTGAATTGGATCAAGGAAGACAACAGAATTATTGGCCTCAGGTATTGGTCTAGCCAGGGAAGCACTGGTGGAATAGACTATAATGAAGAGTACTTTAATGTAGGTGGTAAAAACTCTTCTAAATACGGCAATGTGAGAATAGATCAGGTGTACTTGGCAAGAGTATTTCCTATAAGTGAATACAGAAGCTGGAAGTAGTATGCTGTTGTCAAGGGACGGTCCTTCGAAGTATTGAAGAACCGTCCCCTAGACATTATTACATATTTCAACAAAAATTAATATTAACTTTAAGTTAACTTTAACTTAGCTAGTTAAAATGTATAGTATAATAGGCAAAAACATAAGAGTAGGGAGGTTCCATAATGAGAATATGTTCTGGAGTAGAAAGTTCTTATAGCAGTTCTACTATAAATTCTCTAAGGCAAGATCGAATACTTGCTGCTAATAATCATATAAAACAAGTCAAAAACCACATTCAAGAAACTCCTTTTAAACAACTAGAAGGAAAAATTAATTTTGTCAACAAAAAGTTAAAATACAATGATATAAAATTAGAGTACTCTATACATGAAGAAACCAACCGTGTGATGGTAAAAGTACTTGATCGCCAGGAACAGTCTCTTATTAAGGAAATCCCATCTGAAAGAATGTTGGACATAATAGCGCAGATTCAAGATGCTGTTGGCATATTAGTAGACCAGCGAGTCTAACTACTTGGCTAAGCACTATAATTGTGAAACGCTAAACTTATAGCCAGCACCCTTAACTGTATGAATATATACAGGTTTTGAGGGATCCAGTTCAATTTTTTTTCGAATGTTGCTTATATGAACCATTACAGTTCTGTGGTCACCAAAGCTTTCTGAGCCCCATAATATCTGAAACAGGTTTTCACTACTAAACAATTTGTTTGGGTTTTGTGCCAATAGAACTAAGAGCTGAAATTCCCTAGGAGACAAAACTACCTCTTGTTCGTATGCAATTACACGATGGCTGCTTAAATCGATAGATAAGTTCGGGTAATTTAATACTTTATTAGAGCTAGTAGAACTGTGCAAAACTCGATTTCTGCGCAATTGAGCTTTAACCCGTGCTAGCAACTCTACCGCTTCAAAGGGCTTCCCCATATAGTCGTCGCCGCCTGCAGCTAAGCCAATAGATTTCTCTATAGGTGTAGCTTTGCAGCTTAAAAATATGATAGGGGTATTTAACTTTTTTCGCACTTCCTGACAGACCTCAACTCCGTCAAGTCCCGGTAACATTATGTCCAAAATAATCAAATTAGGGTTAGCCAAAAGAGCTAGAGAAACTGCTTGGTGACCCTCCTCGGCTGAAACCACCTTATAGTTTTCCTTTTCTAAATAGAGAGTAAGTATTTCCCTAATATCTGCGTCGTCGTCTACAATTAATATTTTTTCACCTGCCAACGGTTTCACCTCTCCTTATATCTTCATTAATCTGAACAGGCAGAGTGAAGAAAAAACTGCTGCCTATGCCTAGCTGGCTTTTAACCCATATCTGACCACCGTGATATTCCACGATTTCTTTTGCAATAGCCAAACCTAAGCCATTGCTTTTGTGACTAGCTTGACGAGCTTTTGCAACCTTATAGAAACGCTCAAAAATATGAGTCTGATCTTCTTCAGGTATACCAGTACCTGTGTCTGCTACCTCTACCATGAGATTTTTGTTGTCCTGGCTCAAATTAAAGTTAAGTTCAATTTTTCCTCCCTTAGGTGTATAAGAAAGGGCGTTGCTTAGTAAGTTTGCAAAAACACGATCCAATTGCTTTATATCTATAGGCACTGTTAACGGTACAGGAGAATCTATTTTATCGATCCATTCACCATTGCAATTAGAATGAAATACTATATCAGCTGTTTTAAAATCTAAAATATATTTTTCTTCTATACTTTTGACAAATTCAATTAGAGGGACGGACGTAATATTGAATTTTAACTGACGAGACTCTAAGTTTGATAAGTCCATAAGTTGCTCTACCATATAATTCAAACTAGTAACTTTATCTATAACCCGTTGTAAATATTCCTCCTGTTGTTTTGGATCTGGCACCGTGCCATCTAATATGGCACCTACATATAGAAAAAATGAAATAAATAAAGTAAGGGATCGTTAGTAGTGTAAATATTTGATAGATTGAATTGAACTGAGTGAAAAATTTTGCTGGTGTCAACAAAACTAAAAGAGAAAAGCTTAGGCCAACAGCTTGGACAAAAACAAGAAACCGTTTAGAAATATCTTTAGGATAAATAGATTTCAAAAACATAAAAATTAGAGGTATTCCCATGTAGTATGCTAAGGTCTGAATTTTATGGGCTAATTCCCATGAGAAATTGGGAAACAGATTAATAAAGTATATTTCGCCAACTAAAACAGTTCGCAAAGCAATAAGAATAGTATAAATACCAAAATAAAGAAAAGATCTATCTTTACTCCTGAATATGAAAAGACATAAATGGTAGGCTCCTATGATAAATAAGCTGCCAAAGAGAAAGAGTTCATTAGCTAGATTGCGGGAGCGCAGCTGATTAATTTGCTCACCAGATCCCATACTCAAGCTCTCCAAGATTCCTCCACTGCGATGATAAAAATTAGCTACCTGTACAATTAGCTCTACTGTATCGGCTTCAGGATGTATATATTTTACTTTAGGTAAATACTGGGGAGTGGAATGGTCACTATCCTTTCCCACTTCTCCGTTAGAAGCTATTAGTTTGCCATTAGCCCAGAGGTTGTAAGAAGTAAAGATTCTAGGTATTTTTAATCCTATAATCTGCTCATCTGATGTATGAACTAACAATCGATAAGTAGCATATCCTTCTCCAGACAGTGCTTCGGCATTGACGGCATAGTTATTCCAGGTTCTGGGCACCGGTATAAAAGATTTATTTACTGACAAATCTCTAATAGGAAAGTCTTTAGGGGTTAAGAGCTCTTGCCAATAAAACTCCCATTTACCGTCCAAAGTTATAATGCCATCTTGCTCCCAATCCCAATCTCTTAAGTCTAGCAAGCCGTTCACTGCTTCTGGTTGTTCACTGGCATCTAAAGGGCTAAAAGCACAATCTATTATAAGAATAGAAATGCATATTACAGTTATGATTGTGATTTTAGCAATATATTTTCTCAACTGTGATACTCCCTTTCAGAGGTGTTTATTAAATTTTCTCTATTAGCCGTACTATTTCCTCTAAAGCCGCGCAAAAGTTGTCAAATATTGTCGTGGGGCGTTTCTTCTGACAATGAACAACTAAGCTTGTATAATTATAGTAAAATATAGTAAACTTATAACTAACCAAATATGACAAGGAGAATTGATATGCTATGGAAAAAGCTGTAGTAAGACAATTAGTACGTGATACTAAAAGGTATGAGAATAAAGAGGTACAGGTTCAAGGTTGGATAAGGAGTAACAGAGATCAGAAATCTTTTGGTTTTATAGCGCTAAATGATGGAACCCACTTTAACACGATCCAGATAGTTTATGAGAAAGATCAACTATCCGACTTTGATGAAGTTGCCCGGCTTGGAGCAGGTACTGCCATTAGTATCAAAGGAGTACTAATACTCACTCCAGATGCTAAGCAACCCTTTGAAATTAAGGCAAAAGAAGTTACTGTAGAAGGGGAGTCGCCGGAAGACTTTCCAATTCAGCCTAAGAGACATAGTAAAGAGTTTTTAAGGCAAGTAGCTCATCTGCGACCTAGAACCAACCTATTTACAGCAGTGTTTAGAGTTCGATCTCTAATCTCCTATGCTATTCACAAGTTCTTTCAAGACAAGGGCTTTGTTTATGTGCATTCGCCAATAATAACTGCCAGTGACGCAGAAGGTGCAGGTGAAATGTTTAGGGTAACTACATTGGATCCAAAAAATCCTCCTCTTACAGAAGAGGGAAAAGTTAATTACTCTGAAGATTTTTTTGGCAAAAAAGCAAACTTGACAGTTAGTGGACAGCTAGAGGCTGAAGTTTTCGCCCTGGCCTTTCGCGACGTATACACCTTCGGGCCCACCTTTAGGGCTGAGAATTCAAATACATCTCGTCATGCAGCGGAGTTTTGGATGATAGAGCCGGAAATAGCCTTTGCAGACTTAAATGATGACATGAGGCTTGCGGAGGAAATGATGAAGTACATTATTGCCTATGTACTAGAGAATGCAAGAGAAGAGATGGAGTTCTTTGATAAGTTTGTAGAAAGAGGCCTAAAGAAAAAATTAGAAAACATTGCAAGTGCGGAATTTGCTCAAGTAAGCTATACGGAGGCTATTGAGATTTTACAAAAAGCAAAGGATAAATTTGAGTACCCTGTAGAGTGGGGAAGTGATTTGCAAACTGAGCACGAGAGATATTTAACTGAAAAGGTGTACAAGAAACCTGTATTTGTAATAAACTACCCCAAGGATATTAAGGCTTTCTACATGAGAATGAATGATGATGAGAAAACTGTTGCGGCAATGGATTTACTAGTGCCAGGAGTTGGCGAAATCATAGGAGGTAGTCAACGGGAAGAGCGACTTGAGGTACTTGAGCGCAGGATGGATGAGTTCAACATAGATAAAGAAGAGCTCTGGTGGTACCTTGACTTGAGAAAATACGGAGGAGTAAAACATGCTGGCTTTGGTCTGGGTTTTGAGAGAGCAGTAATGTACATGACAGGTGTAAGCAATATTAGAGATGTCACTCCTTTTCCTCGAACAGTAAAATCTTGTGAATTTTAAAAAAGAAGCTGTTGCAGATGAACCTATTAGTTCATGTGCAACAGCTTCTTTTAATTTTTAAATTGTAGCAGGTCTCTTATCCACTGCAGCCACAATTAGGAATGTGATTAAGCAGATAGGCCAAGCTAGGAAGACTGGGTGAGGTACAATTTGGACTGCTGGCACTAATACCCACACAGCTAAGAAGATGATCCCCACTAAAATAGTCCAGAAAGCACAACCTCTTTTGCATATTTTTGGTGCAAAGATGCTGAATAAAATAACTATAGTATAAGCGGTAGTGAGGGTTAGGCCAATTAAAAGAGTTTGAATAATGCCGATTACATTAGCCGCCAATATATAAGTAAAGATACTGATTACTAAAACTGTCATTCTAGAAACTAGTGCTTCTTGTTTCTGAGTCATGTTGGGGTTGATAAATCTCTTCCAGATATCTTGAACAACTAGGTTAGAGCTCCCCAAAAGTAGAGCTGAAGCAGTAGATACATCAGCAGCCCACAACCCTGCTAAGGTAAGTCCGGCAACCAAAGGAGTTAGCTGCATAACCACTGTTGGTAAGGCCATAGTGGCTTCAATGCCGGGGTGTTGTGCCGCTGCCACAATTCCAAAGATGGCTGATAAAAAGCCAATGGGCAGGATTATTATTGCTCCAACAATGAAACCCAGCCTAGCATTTTTACCGTCTTTTGCCGCAAAGGAAATCTGCACTATAGCTTGAGTAGAGTATGTTTGGGTTATGAGAACAACAAACCATGCTAGGACTACTGCAAAGCCAATACCGGAAATAGGGTCAAACCAATGTCCTCCCTCGGGCAGACTCTGGCTCAAACCACTGAAGCCACCCGCCTGATTTAAGCTCATAATAGAACCTACAACAACTCCAATGTAGATGACTATTACATTTACTATATTTGTCAACCCTGCACCCCAGTAACCGCCAATTAAAGTAATAGCAATAAATACTACTGCACTAAAGAGAGTACCAGAAGCTACAGTAAACACATCGGGCAGCAGTGCTGCCAAAATAGCTCCCCCTGCTACATACTGTAGAGATGTGATCACGATTTGAATAATCAACTGCCCTACCACGCCTATTATTCGTCCTGATAAATCGTAGTAGTTTTCCAGCATTTCTGGGATAGTGGTGATATTCATTTCTCTGAATTTAACAGAGACCATCAAGCCCACCATCAGGGCTCCTACGGCCCAGGCTGCTGTGTACATTCCAGCAGAAAGGCCTGCACCGTAAGCGTTTTCAGCTACACCTACGGTGGAAGCACCGCCGATGGCCAAACCAGCAATCATGGCTGCAACTACATAAAAGGGAAAACCCCTTCCTGCTAAAAAGTATCCCAAGGTTCCACCTTCCTTGGCTTTTTTAGAAGAGTACCAAGATACTGCAAAAAGGACAACGATGTAAACTATAACGATAGCTAAAGGTAAGTTCATTTTATAAATCGCCTCGTTTCTTTAAGTTAAAATAGGAAATGTCAAAGTTCCATGGGGCATTAGTGTTATGGAAACAGGTGAACCGGTCAAATCTGTGGCTAGCTGAAGAGCTTCTTCTACAGTTTTAGCCGGATGCATGTTAACACCTTGTACCACCTTATCAGGTAAATCGCTTATCAAAATCACCTTAGCACTGTTCATAATGCTAGCTGCGCGCAAAGCCACAAAACCGGGCATTGTAAACTGGGCATTTAAAGCCTTTTTCATGCTCTCCAATTGGGGATACTGAAACCAATTAGCAAAGTCATCGCTTCCCACTCCATCAGAGCACTGACTCAAAAGAATAATCACGCCTCCGGGTTTAACGGCATAGGCCGCATTGTCTAATGCTTTTACCGATTGGTACAATTGAATATCCTTAGGATAGCCGCCGCAGCTAGTGATAACCAAATCCGATTGGTTACTAATGGGTATGCCGAATGTATTCTCCACAATCTTACAGCCCTCTTCAAAGGCAAATTCCATATCTCCCGCAACGATGCCAATAAACTCTTTATTTTCGTTCAAAACTACATTTACTAGAAAATCAGCTCCAATCATTCTAGCCGCTTCTACCATATCCAGAGAAACTGGATTTTCTTTTACCATACCGGTACCCACATTAGGGTTTAAACCACTATCGTCTGCATCCTTTAGAGCCAGACTGTGGTTTTGCTGAATGCCCTTGTAACCGCAAACTCCTGGGGCTATCCCCTTGCGGCCACCACCAAAGCCGGCTAACAGGTGATAACTAATTCCTCCGGTCAAAATCACCTTATCCGCATTATACACATATGGGTCAGAGGTTACCTCGGTACCGTAGCTGGTTTCGCCCACATAGACCAGGTCTTCTGATTTGCACCAGTGGTCCACAACCTTAACTCGCTTGTAAACAGCTTCGCCTACAACTAGCTTGTGCTCCTCTGGAGATTGAGAACGATGAGTTCCAGTAGACATAACAATGGTAATGTCTTGATCCTCGACTCCAGCCTGATTGAGCTCATCTATGATAATAGGCAAATATGCATCGGTGCGATAGGATAGGCGTGTTATGTCACTGGTTACAATAGCTACCGTATCCCCAGGAGCTACTATGTCCCTTAAAGCAGGACTACCAGTGGGTTTTCTCAACACGTGCCTTACAGCGTCCTCAAAATTTGCTATTGGTTGGCTGTGATTTGCTTCAATTGTTGTAACTCTAGCCTCTTCAGGTAGCTTAAACTTAACTTCTGTCTTGCCCCAAGCCATTGAGTACATATTAAACCACCCCTTTGCCATAATTTTTATAGGACTGGGCCAATACCTCTGCAATATGGAACCCTTTTATATTACTGTTGTTTCTGGCTAAACCGTCCTCAATATGCATTAAGCAGGAACCACATGCACTTGCCACCCAATCAGCTTGGGTAGCCACAATATTAGCTGCTTTTTTGTCATTGATTTTTTTAGACAAATCATAATGACGTAAACTAAATGATCCAGCAGCGCCACAACAGCGGTCAGCATTTTGTAATTCCCGATACTCTAATCCAGGGATTGCCTTGAGTATTTCTCGAGGGGAAGCATCTACTCCTTGACCTCGCTTTAGATGACAGGGGTCGTGATATGTTACCATGGCATCCACGAGACCTAAATCTTGCTTCCAATTGTCATGCCGAACAATAAACTCAGTGAAATCCACAATCTCTTTTGTAGCTGCCAGGTTTGTTTGTTCTTTTAAAGTTAAACCACAGGAAGCACAGCCTGTTATAATAGTATCAACTGAGAGGTCCTTGAAAGCATATTCGTTAGCCTGAGCTAACAGGTCTGCTGTTTCCTTATCTCCATTAGCCCTGGCTGGAGTTCCACAGCACTGTTGGTTTTTGGGGATTATAACCCTGCAGCCATTTTTCAAAAGACATTCTATTACGGCCTTACCATAATTAGGAGCCATATAATTAATCATGCACCCAGTATAAAAGGCTACAATTTTCTTGTGCTCTTTCCCTACAATCTCAGGATAGCTACTGCGCAGGGTCTTTTTTGCCAGGGGCTTAACTAAGCGCCGCTTGTCTAATCCCAGGGGAATTCGGGGTAGTTTTCCCTGCCCTGTGGGGCTTGTGCGCAAGGCTACGCCTTGAAAGATACTACCAGTTTTTAAAGAAAAGTCAAAAAGCCAGTTGTTTCGCATTAAGGTGCGGAAAATAAACTTCTTCAATGGGCTCAAACCCCTGTGACTGACCAGATGAGCTCGAGCAGTCTCTACAAGTTGATCCGTTGCCACACCGCTGGGGCAGCTCTTGACACAGGCCTTGCAGGAAAGGCAAAAAGATAATAGCTCTTCTAAGCGATCACTAGGTTCTACTTCGCCCTTGGCTAAGCCACCGATTAATCGGACCTTGCCTCGGGCTACTGTGGATTCGGCCAGTTTTTCATCGAAGATGGGGCAGACACTCTGACATGCACCACAGCGGATGCACTTCACTATTTGGCTGTAATCTATTGTTGTCATTTAATCACTCTCCGAACATTACACCAGGATTTAGAATGTTATTTGGGTCTAATGCTCTTTTTATGGTTTGCATAAGCGCATACCCATCTTCTCCTAGTTGTTGTTTTAAGAATTTTGCCTTTAACCTACCGATACCGTGCTCTCCAGATAGAACTCCGTTTAGATCTAAGGCAGCTATGAAGACTTCTTGGATAGCTTTTTCTACTCGAACCATTTCTTCATCATCTCGTTCATCGCACAAAAAGGTGGCGTGTAGGTTTCCATCCCCTGCATGTCCCACAATAGCGATGAGTACTTGGTTGGCGGTCGCAATTTCCCTTATTTTAGATACCATTTGTGGGATCTTGGTTCGGGGAACCGTACAGTCTTCTCCAATAATAGTTGGCTTTATTCTGGCCACAGAAGCAAAGGCTGCTCTGCGAGCATTCCATAGTTCTTCCGCTTCTTCTGGTGTCTGAGCAATTCGCACTTGACCTGCACCTTCTTGGTTACAAATTGTTGCAATTGTATCAATCTGTTTATCCAGAGCTTCTGGTTCTCCGTCAACTTCTATTAATAATACTGCCTCCGCATCTAAGGGGAAGCCCACTTTGGCATACTCCTCAATGTTCTTGATGTACACGCTATCCAAAAATTCCAAGGTAGTAGGTATAATACCTGATGCCATTATTTTTGATACACTCAAGGAAGCTTTTTCTACAGAGTCATAGACAGTAAGCATTGTTTTCTTTGCTGCAGGGAGAGGAATTAGTTTAACAGTTATCTTAGTGATAACCCCAAGGGTCCCCTCAGATCCGGTAAAGAGCTGAGTTAGGTTGTAACCGGTTACGTTTTTCATAGTGCTACTACCCGTAGTAATTATCTCTCCCGTGGGAAGCACTGTTTCTAGGCTTAAGATATAATCTCGGGTAACTCCGTACTTAACGCCCCTAGGTCCCCCGGCGCATTCGGCCACATTACCTCCTATGGTGGAAAAGCCCAGGCTTGCAGGGTCCGGCGGGTAGAAAAGTCCTTTCTTTTGCACCTCTTGTTGGAATTTACCAGTAATGACTCCTGGTTCTAACACAGCAGTCATATTTTCCTTATCTATCTCTAAAATTTGATCCATACGCGTGAGAACTAGGATGATGCACTGGCTCACTGATGTGGTGCCGCCGCTAACATTAGTTCCGGCCCCTCTTGGGATCACAGTAATCTTATTTTCATTGGCAAGCTTCATAATTTCAGAGACCTCTTTAGTGTTGCCAGGATAAACTACAACTGCAGGCATCTCTGTTAGATCAGTTTTACAAAAAGATGCGTCGTAGGTGTAGCAGTAGAGGTCTTCAAAAGAATCAAATACGTATTGGCTGCCTACTATATTTTCAAGTTGCTTTTTCAGCATAAATAACTCCTCCTCAATTGCAAATAAAAAAACGCCCAACAGATTCGGGCGTTTTAAAAAACAAAAAAAGTGTATTCAAAAAAATGAATAATCTTCTTAATTAACCTCGCCGTCCTACCGTATGCTGCCTGTCTGCTTATGTCAAAAAAGATACTTCCCTACTATCCTACACTTATATTATTAGACACAAATCCTGAAATTCCTGCAAAAAAAAGTTACTAATTAGAGAACTAGAGTAAAAAAATAAAGGATATAAATCCTTAAAAAAGAAATTATATAAGTTAATAAATAAATTTTTATATAAAGGAGCATCACAATGAAGTTAATTTATGAAGGAAAAACTAAAAATGTTTATGAGTTAGCAGATGGCAACTATATGCTAAAGTTTAAAGACGATGTAACAGGAGAAGATGGAGTTTTTGATCCAGGTGCTAATACAGTGGGTTTAACTATTGAAGGAGCGGGTAAAGCAGGCTTAAAGCTAACAAAGATGTTTTTCGAAGCTCTACAGGAGAAGGGGATCCCAACTCACTATATTGATGCCAATATTGAAGATGCAACAATGACAGTACGGCCAGCAACCTTTTTTGGGGAGGGTTTAGAGGTTATCTGTCGCTACAGAGCTGTGGGGAGCTTTTTGCGTCGCTATGGAAAGTATGCGGAAGAAGGACAACCACTAGATGCTTTTGTGGAAGTAACTCTTAAAGATGATGAACGTCAAGACCCACCTATCAGTGCTGATGCATTGGCAATGCTTAATATTCTATCCCGGGACGAATACGAAGTGCTTAAGGATTTAACACAAAAAATCGCCAGTGTTATTAAAGAAGAACTGGCGAAGAAGGGAATTGAACTTTACGATATTAAGCTTGAATTTGGAAGGATAAAGGGCCAAATTGTTCTTATCGACGAGATATCTGGTGGAAACATGCGTGCCTATAAAGATGGTAAATATATAGAGCCATTAGAGCTGGAAAGACTGATGCTACTCTAGTTCATCTAATGCGTTCACTACGTTGCCCATGGCTACAGTAGCTTTAACTTTGATTAGCTCTAGGGACTGCTTATCTAGAGCAGTTTCTAAATTGTCTATGGAAGTCTCTAGCTCTCTAGCTGTTTCTTGGGCATCCTCTTCCTCTAAATCGTCAAATAAGGTTTGACTTTGATCTTTAAGAAAATCTACACTGCTCTGAGCCTCGGAGTAATCGCCATTTGCCGCTGTGAGTATTACGTTGCGGATGTGAAATTTTAATTTGTAAGCGGTTGCTGTCACGTCTTCTGCAAAAGGCAGCATAAATCTTGGCAAGTATTCTGTCAGTTGGTTTGCGGCAATAAGTGTTTCAAAATACTTGCGCTGGGCGCTTAACAGGGTTAAGTTATCTAAAGTTTCTTCAAAGGGCTTAAGTTCCCCTGGGGAAATATTTTCTTCGATAAGTTGATGCTTTAGATCATCCCATTGTTCATGAATGGATGCGATTGCTTCATCTATAGTAATCCATATTTCTTCAGGGCTAGGGGAGTCCTCTGACTCCTGCTCATCACCGTTATCATCGTCGCCTTGACCGTCATTTTCGGCGGTCATTTCTCTTTGTAGGACCTTGGCAAGGAGTTCATCCCCTTCAGTTAATAAGTAGATTACATCTGCATGGGCCATTATCTCTAGTGCAGACTCTTCTATGTAGTCTATTGCATCGGGAGCTTCTGCTTCCTGCTGAATAGGTTCCTCTTCTGTGGCCCCCTGGAAAGGACAGCCTGATAGGAGGATAGTTAGAAACAATAGAACTGTAACTGATGCGATTTTTCTTGTCATACTATCACCTCATAGCTATTATACCCGCTATTAATTGTGACAATCCTAAATCTAATGAATAAAGTATAGTAATAATTATTTAAAATTTAGATATGAGGGGTTGAATTAGTATGGTCTACAAAGATCTTAGGGCAAACATAGTGGAGGAAAGCATAGTAGAACCCCCTATTAATGTACGATACCCCAGGGTAGAAAATTTATTTCCGTTAAGGGAGGCAATTAAGTACAAGGGGGTACCTGAGGAAATAAATAATACAATAAAAAGGCAAGTGCAGCATCTGATGCAGGAAAACGGAGCCTATAATGAAGATTTACTTGAGATGGAGGGTACTTACAAAATTACCTTAAATAAAAGGAGAGCTCTCAGCATAAGACTAGAAAATTTTTCTTTTATAGCTATGCAGGCTAACCCGAGGACGATAGTTAGAGGATTGACTTTTAGCTTAAAAACTGGGAAGACTAGAACTATTGCAGATTTATTTCGAAATAGGAGCAACTACAGGTTGATTATAAGCAGTGAGATCAAGAGACAAATAGTAGCTGAAGAGATACCTACAATTAAAGAATTTCAACGCATCAATGATGATCAGGAATTTTACTTAACAGAAAAAGCTTTAGTAGTATTTTTTCAGCGGGCTACTTTAGCACCAGGGGTAGCAGGAATTGTAGAATTTCCAATTCCATACAAGTTGTTGACAAATGTAATTGATGAAGAGGGAATTCTAGCTGAAATTATCTAATCGATGAAAGGGTTGTTGAATTGGAATGAGCAAAACATTAGTATTGGCAGAGAAGCCTTCGGTGGGCAGGGATTTAGCGAGAGTTTTGAAATGTGACAAGAAGACTAACAGCTACCTGGAGGGGGATAAATACATAGTTACTTGGGCCATGGGCCATTTAGTCACCTTAGCAGATCCGGAAGTTTACGATGAGAAATATAAGTCATGGCAGCTAGAGCAGCTGCCCATGCTGCCTAGCCCGTTAAAGCTGGTAGTCATAGGTAAGACGGGAAAGCAATTTAATACGGTAAAAAAGTTAATGCTACGCAATGACGTGAGTCAAATAATTATTGCTACTGATGCAGGACGAGAAGGAGAGTTAGTAGCTCGGTGGATTATTGAGAAAGCTAAAGTAAAAAAGCCTATTAAAAGGCTGTGGATTTCGTCGGTTACCGACAAGGCCATTGTGGAAGGGTTCAAAAGGCTCAAGAATGGAAAGGAATATGAAAATCTATACGCCTCAGCTGTGGCCAGAGCTGAGGCTGACTGGATTGTAGGTATGAACGCTACAAGAGCTTTGACTTGTAAGTATAATGCCCAACTGTCTTGTGGAAGGGTACAAACTCCTACCTTGGCCATAATAGCCAAGCGGGAAGAGGAAATAAAGAATTTCAAGCCCAAGCCCTACTTTGGAATAAAGGCAGTTGCAGATCAAAAGCTACAATTAACCTGGCAAGATAAGAAAACTGGGGATACTAAAGTTTTTGATAATGACAAGGTGGATCAAGTACTAAAATCCCTTCAGGGCAAAAATGCTGAAGTAGTGAAAGTAGAAAAGGTAGACAAAAAGAGTTATGCGCCAAAGCTATATGACTTAACAGAGCTGCAGCGAGATGCAAATAAAATGTTTGGCTATTCAGCTAAAGAGACTTTAAGTATAATGCAGCGGCTGTACGAAAATCACAAAGTCCTTACTTACCCGCGTACAGATGCCAGATATATAACTCAAGATATAGTGGGAACTTTAAAGGATAGAATCAATGCCTGTAAGGTGGGACCATATGCTCAGATAGCGGGTAAGTTGCTTAAGGAGCCTATCAGAGCCAATAAATCCTTCGTGGATGACAGCAAGGTTACAGATCATCACGCCATAATTCCCACAGAACAGACTGCCAGTTTAAGTGCCCTTAGTGATAAGGAGCGGAAAATATACGATTTAGTAGTGAAGCGTTTTTTAGCAGTAATGTATCCACCTTTTGAGTATCAGCAGACCACAGTAAGGGCTGAAATAGGCGGACAACCTTTTATTGCCAAGGGCAAGGTGGTTACCAAGCAGGGCTGGAAAGCAGTTTACGACAACGACTTTGCAGATGAGTCAAAGGATGGGCTAGAAGATCAAATTTTGCCCCAAGTAAAGCAAGGAGACCAATTAAAAGTAGTTAATCTCTCTAAGACCGAAGGGGAGACCAAGCCTCCAGCTCCTTTTAATGAAGGTACACTGCTGTCAGCTATGGAAAATCCAAAAAAATATATGGCCAATGAGAGTAAAAAATTAATCGAGACTATAGGTGAAGCTGGTGGGCTGGGAACAGTAGCTACTAGAGCCGATATAATAGAAAAGTTATTTAATAGTTTTTTAATTGAGAAAAAGGGGAAAGATATATTTATAACAGCTAAGGGAAGGCAATTACTAGACTTAGTTCCTGAAGACTTAAAGTCCCCTGCATTGACAGCCCAATGGGAAGATAAATTGAGTTCAATCGCCAAAGGATCATTGGGTAAAACTGAATTTGTCAATGAAATGAGGAGCTATGCCAAGGCTGTGGTGAGGGAAATTAAAGAAAGTGAAGAGACATTTAAGCACGATAACATCACCGGCAACCGATGTCCTGAATGCGGTAAGTACATGCTCCAAGTTAATGGGAAAAAGGGTAAAATGCTCATCTGTCAGGACAGAGAGTGCGGACACAGAAAGGGAATTGCCAAGGTTACAAATGCTAGATGTCCTGAGTGTCGCAAAAAACTTGAGCTGCGAGGCCAAGGTGAAAGTCAGATATTCGTGTGCAAGTGCGGCTTTAGGGAAAAGCTTAAAGCTTTTAACCAGAGGAAAAGCAACGAGAACAAAAAAGTCTCTAAAAAAGATGTAAACAGCTACTTAAAAAAACAACAAAAAGAAAAAGAGGAACCTATAAACACAGCCCTAGCCGATGCCCTGGCTAAACTTAAAAAGTAGAAAAATTTGCTTTTTATATCTGTATATGATATGATAAGAGTTATTGAAAGATATGGAAATCTTGTGACGTTAATAAATTGAGAAAGGGCATTTCCATTGACGGAGATGCCCTTATTTCATATTAAGAAAGGAGTTTTTGAAAGTATGACAACATTTTATGAACTAGGTTTAAGTCACCTAGTAATTAGAGCTGTTGCTGATATGGGTTTTGAAGAAGCTACCCCCATTCAGGAAAAGACTATCCCCCTAGCTATGGAAGGGGAAAATATTATCGGTCAGGCTCAAACGGGAACAGGTAAAACAGCAGCTTTTGCAATTCCCTTAATTGAAAAGCTGAGTATGGAAAATGGGAAAAGAGGGCTTGTAATAACGCCCACTAGAGAGCTAGCGGTACAAGTTGCAGAAGAGGTAAACAGAATTGGAAGTCATGTGGGAGTTAGAGCTTTACCCATCTATGGAGGACAAGACATAAATAGGCAGATTAAGTCTCTTAAGAAAAACCCTCAAATTATCGTGGGTACTCCGGGGCGCTTAATGGATCACATGCGAAGAAGAACTATAAAGATGCAAGAAGTATCCAATGTGGTTCTAGATGAAGCTGATGAAATGCTGAATATGGGTTTTATAGAGGATATAGAGAATATCCTTAAAGAGGTTCCTGAAGATAGACAGACGTTGTTATTTTCAGCTACCATGCCTAAGCCAATTCAAAATTTGGCTAGTAGATTTATGAAGAATCCCAAGTTGATTAAAATAACGCCCAAGGAAGTCACTGTTCCAAATATAGAGCAAAACTATCTTGAGGTCCAGGAGCGGGATAAATTCGATGTTTTATGTCGTCTCTTAGATATCCAGTCTCCAGAATTGGCTATTGTATTCGGAAGAACCAAAAGGCGTGTAGACGAGCTTTACGAAGCGTTAAGCAAGCGAGGCTACTCTGCAGAGGGACTTCACGGAGATTTAACTCAATCTAGGAGAAATACTGTGTTGCGCCACTTTAAAGAGGGTGTAACTGATATTTTAGTAGCCACCGATGTAGCCGCTAGAGGGCTAGATGTGTCTGGAGTAACACATGTATACAACTTTGATATTCCCCAAGACCCTGAGAGCTATGTGCATAGAATTGGGCGAACAGGTAGAGCAGGGAAAACAGGTTTGGCCACCACTTTTGTCACAAGACGTGAACTGAACCAGTTAAAGACCATAGAGCAGGTAACTAAGCGGAGAATGAAGCGAAAGCCAATCCCCACTGTGAACGAGGCTGTGGTAGGTCAGCAACGCATGGCAATAGATAATCTATTAAAAACCGCTCAGGAAAAAGATATTGCCAAATACAAAGAGGCGGCAGATCAGCTCTTAGAGGTAAACGATTCGGTTACACTTTTGGCAGCAGCATTGAAGTTGCTCACTAAAGAATTAGATACTACCCCTGTAAAGCTGACGGAAGAAGCGCCTCCTAGACAGAAGAAGAGCAAGAAAGCTCCCCAACACCGTCGCAACAAGAGACGCAATTAATATCCGTTTAACGGTAGTCTTCTGGACGCCAGAAGTTTCTAAATTCGGCAGTTTTGATTGCGGTTAAAAATTTGTAGCGAATGTCTGGGTAACTTTTACTTAAACTAGAAACTAAGTGCTTCATTTCCTCGCGCTTAGTTTTTTTGTTTGCAGGGCAGGGATTTGTTACAACAGGGATACCCTTTTTTGCAACTACCTTGGTTATAGTTTCTTCTTCTAATGCTAGCATGGGGCGGATTAAAGTAATATCTCTACGATCTAAATAAGTTTTGGGTTGAAAAGTACCCATTTTACCGTTGAAAATCATATTCATGAAGAAGGTTTCAACAGCGTCATCTAAGTGGTGGCCAAGGGCAGCCTTGTTGCATCCCAGTGCCTTGGCAAAATTGTACATAGCCCCTCGACGCATATTGGCGCAAAGGGAGCAAGGATTCTTTTCCTCCCTTTCCTCAAATATAATTTTACCGATTAAAGTGTGTTTGATTTGGAGCTCATTCCCCAGCGCTGCCACATAGTTTTCTAAAGGGCTTATATCCACTCCTTCAAAGCCCATGGTAAGGGTAAGGGGAACGAGCTCAAAGTCAAAGGGTAGCTGGCGCTGAAGCTGAGTTAAAATGTAAAACAGAACAGAACTGTCTTTGCCTCCGGACAAGCCAACTGCAATGCGATCTCCAGGCTCTATCATTTTATATAGGGAAACGTGTTTTTTTACAGGAGTCATAAACCATTGTTTATCTGCCTTGGTTAGGTCTAAGTTCATCGGTGTAAACTTCCTTTCCTGATATAATAAATACCTATTGTCTAATTTTAAATAAAATAAGTTTAAGATGCAAGAAAACTACAAAGAAAACCTTTATAATAAGCGTAAAGTGGTAAATACTATGAAAGTCTATTGAAAATAGGTTTTGTTTGTGATATATATACAATAACTTGTTATTAACAATATACGTGAAAGGCTGGGAGACAATGGAGAGTAATAACAAATCATCAAACTTTATTAAAAACATTGTAATAGAAGATTTAAAATCGGGCAATTATGATAAAATCGTAACCAGATTTCCTCCGGAACCAAATGGGTATCTACATATAGGGCATGCAAAATCTATAGTGTTGAACTTTGAACTTGCTGATGAGTACGGGGGCAAGACAAACCTTCGCTTTGACGATACTAATCCATTGAAAGAAGATGAGGAATTTGTCAAATCCATTAAAGAGGACGTAAAATGGCTGGGGTTTGACTGGGACGGTCTTTATTTTGCCTCTGATTTTTTTGAAGAAATGTATCAAAAGGCGGTAATGTTGATTAAGAAGGATAAAGCCTATGTGTGTGATCTTACGGCAGAACAAATCAGGGAAACTAGGGGGACATTAACAGAGCCGGGAACAGAAAGCCCCTATAGGAACCGAACTGTAGAAGAAAACCTGGAGTTATTTCAACGCATGCGCACCGGAGAATTTGCTGATGGAGAGAAGGTATTGCGGGCTAAAATAGATATGGCATCGCCAAACTTGAATATGAGAGACCCAGTGTTATACAGAATCGCTCACGCAAGCCATCACAATACTGGGGACAAGTGGTGTATCTATCCCATGTACGACTTTGCCCATCCTCTAGAAGACGCCTTTGAGGGTGTAACTCATTCTATCTGTACGCTGGAATTTGAAGATCACAGGCCGCTATACGATTGGATTATTGAACATTGTGAAACAGAAGAGAAACCTAAGCAAATCGAATTTGCCAGGCTAAATATGACTAATACTTTGATGAGCAAGAGAAAGCTAAAGCAACTAGTAGATGACGGGTACGTGGATGGTTGGGATGACCCTAGAATGCCCACTATATCCGGTATTAGAAGGCGAGGCTATACTCCCGAGGCAATAAAGAACTTTGTCAGAGAAATTGGGGTATCTAAGAGCAACAGTGTGGTAGATGTGCGAATGATGGAGCACTTTATTAGAGAAGATCTAAAGCTAAAAGCTCCTAGAACTATGGCTGTAATAAACCCCTTAAAGGTAGTTATCACCAATTACCCTGAAGGGGAGAGCGAAATGCTAGATGCGGAGAACAATCCAGAGAATCCGGATATGGGAACTAGACAAATACCATTCTCTAGAGAAATATATGTAGAGCAAGAAGACTTCATGGAAAATCCACCTAAGAAGTACTTTAGACTGTTTCCTGGTAACGAAGTGAGACTTAAGCATGCTTACTTTATAAAATGTAATGAGGTTATCAAAGATGAAGGGGGAAATGTGGTAGAGCTACACTGTACCTACGATCCAGAAACAAAGAGTGGTACTGACTTTACAGGAAGAAAAGTCAAGGGAACTCTTCACTGGGTAGATGCCAAGAGCGCTTTGCCCGCTGAATTTAGAATTTACGAAGCTTTGATTGATGAAGAAGGGGAGGAAAATCAGATTAATCCTAACTCCCTAGAAGTGTTGCAAGGATTTGTGGAGCCCAATATGAAGGATGCTAAAATTCAAGACAAATTCCAGTTTTTTAGGCACGGTTATTTTAATGTTGACCCTAAGTACACAACTGACGAGAAGTTGGTTTTTAATAAAATAGTATCTCTAAAAAGTTCTTTCAAACTTTAAATGGATAAAGCCCACTGGCTAGTAAAGCCGGTGGGCATCTTTTGTATTGACAGGAATAATTTGGTGAAATACAATATGAATGAACATTCATTCACGAACTCACAAAGGTTTGAGGTGAACACATTGACTATTGGCAAAAAAGAAACGATAGTTCTGGCTACTATAGAGTTGCTAGCAGAAAAACCATTGCATTTGATTAAAGCCTCAGAAATTGCAGGAAAAGCCCAGATAGCTGTAGGCACTATCTATATATACTTTGACAGTTTAGAGGAATTGAATAGAGAGGTAGTTGCTCAAATAAATGAAGCTTATATGGAAGCCATCTTTTTAGGAATTAGATCTAGCAATACATATAAAGATAACTTGAAGTTACTTCAAAAAAACATCTTAAATATTATGTCGGATAGAATAAAGATCTATCGAGCTAGAAAGCTTTGTGCTGCTAGCATAGATGACAGAATAAACAAAGAGTTGTTGCTGCACATAGGCAACAAAATTTATAAAAGGTATTTAGATATTTTTATTTGGGCACAGGCCACAGGAGAGCTAGATAATAGGTATGATCCGGAGATTTTAATGATTAGCCTATGGGGAAGTCTGGAGGTTATTTTGCAAAGACATATGATTGAAGAGGATTTGCAGGTTAGCACTAAGTTATTAAATAAGCTATTTGAGGAGTGGTGTAAATGAAGCTAACACCTAAAGTATTAATCACGGTTATTCTATCCTTTGTAATTGCATTCAGTAGCATTGGAGCTTTTGGCTATATAAGCGCCAAAAATCTAATTGCTAAGCTAACTGAAGAACAGCTTGAAAACAACCTAGAAAACTTAGTAGCGTCGGGAATGGAAACTATAGCTGATGTGGTTGAGCAAAATCGACAGAACATGGAAGGCAAGAATAATGGAATTGCCCTTGCCTTAGCTCGCATTTTGAGCTTAGAAGGGGAAGGAATGGGGGAGCAGGAAGCTTCACAGTTGGCTAAGGATATGAGAGTTGATGATTTTTATGTTACTGATGGACAGGGTACAATTATCTATGGTACTGATAGTGCTTTGGTGGGACAAAATGCCAATAGCGTAAATAGCAGCTCTCAGCTTTATACAGTACCCAGAGAAGAGCACTCCGGAGAAGTAATTGTAGCTTTTAGAACAAACCAAATTGAAATAGACTATCAAAATATAGTTGAAAATATAGGATTTAGTGGGAGCCAAGGGATGGCTTTTATGGTAGATGATATGGGCGTAATTACAGCTCATTCTAATCTGGATAAAGTGGGATTGCAGATAGAGGATATGGGTATAGCTCAAACGTTAGAAGGCAGTAGAGGTATTTTAAACTATGAGCTGGAAGGGGAAGAACAGCTTGGTTTCTACCGTCAGTTGGATGGAAATACACTAGTGATGACATCATCTATTGCGCAAGTAAACCAATCGGTTGATGCCATGCGCACCAGTGTCTTCACATTTACTTTAATAGTTCTCCTAGCAGTATCATTAGTGATGGTTTTTCTAGTGCGCATTATTCTAAAAAAGCCGTTGCTCAAGCTAGTGGAAAAGGTAGAACTGTTGGAGCAGGGAGATTTGACAGTGCAATTCACAAGCGATTCTAAAGATGAGATTGGCCAGTTAAATCAGTACCTAGATAAAACCGTAGGTAATATCAGAACTATCTTAGATAGTACCAAAGATCAATCGGTGGAAGTAAATGATTATGCATCTATGCTTCAAGAGGATGCAGAGAGGTCATCTACGTCTATTGAGGAAATAAACAAAACAGTAGATGAATTAGCAAAAGGAGCCAGTGAACAGGCCCAAGAGGCAAACCTAATTTCTGAAAGCATCTCCCAGTTGAGCGAAAAGATTAGCGCAATGAGTGAGAGCGGTATGAGCATGGAGCAGATTGCCGGGGAGACAGCACAGTTAAGCAAAAATGCTCTTGGGAAGATGAACCAACTTCAAAATAGTTTTACGGAGAACAATAAAGCATCAGCTCAGGTAGAACAAAACGTAAGACAGCTAGCGGACAAATCACAAGCTATAAATAATATTACTGAAACCATTGAAGCGGTATCGGAGCAGACTAACTTGCTTGCCTTAAACGCAGCTATTGAAGCAGCCAGGGCAGGGGAAGCAGGAAGGGGCTTTGCGGTAGTGGCGGAGGAAATAAGGAAGTTGGCGGAACAAACTACTACCTCTACTCAGGAAATTGCTCAAATAGTGGCAGAGATAAGAGCAGAGATAGAAAACGTAAACAGCAATATGGGCAAGGCTGGAGAGGTTTTATCGGCGGCAAATGCATCTGTAGATCAACTAGAAGGTGCATTCGAGGCAAACTCTGGCTCCATAGATAGGATATTACAGCAAATTAAAGTAATAACAGAGGATATTCAAGTAGTCAACCAGGAAGAGAATAAGGTGTCAGCATCTATTAACAATATAACCGCAGTAATAGAGGAAAACTCTGCTTCTACTGAGGAAGTGGCAGCTACCATGGATGAGCAGACTAAATCTATAGAAAATAATGCGTTTATGGCAGAAAAGTTAAAGGCCTTAGCAGAGGAATTAAAAACAAAGATTAGTTACTTTAAGACTCAATAAACAGTAGGTGAAAGTATGATTTTCAAGAACGACTGGGCGTCCTTACTTCAAGATGAGCTTGCAAAGGACTATTACCGCAATTTGCGTAAGTTCTTATTTGATGAATATAAAACTAAAATGATTTATCCTCATATGGATGATATATTTAACGCCCTCCACGCTACTTCCTATGCGGATACTAAGGCAGTAATTATTGGCCAGGATCCATATCATGGACCTGGGCAAGCTCATGGAATGAGTTTTTCGGTGCAATCAGGGGTGAAACCTCCTCCTTCGTTACAAAATATATTTAAAGAACTGCATCAAGATCTTGGGGTACCCATTCCCACTAGTGGATATCTGGGTAAGTGGGCTGAACAGGGAGTGCTGTTATTGAATGCAGTGCTCACTGTAAGACAAGGGAGTCCCAATTCCCATCAAGACAAGGGGTGGGAGATATTTACCGATAGAGTTATATCTCTCCTAAGCCAGCGGGAAGAACCAGTGGTATATATCCTGTGGGGTAAAAACGCCCAGGCAAAAAGAAGCCTTATAGATACAAAGAGGCACTTCATCATTGCGTCTCCCCACCCAAGTCCCTTTTCGGCTCACAGGGGCTTCTTTGGAAGTAAGCCCTTTTCTCGGGTTAACGATATTTTACAGGAGTTGGGGAAAAAAGAAATAGAGTGGAAATTATAGAATTTTGAAATCGCTTCTTTAAAGAGGCGATTTTTTTGATTAAGAATTAATCTTTTTTAGAACCTAAAATTCTAACGTATCCAAGTAAATCGCGTTTTTGCTCAGTAGATAATACTCTGTAGAGATTTAGTAATTCCTCTTCATCTGTACTTATATAGTTAGTACATGTGCTTGTTTCTGCAACACTTTCTATGAATGTATCAGCGTTGTTTCGATTTTGCTGCTCGCTACCAGTTAGAAGCCAATCTATAGACACTCCAAACAGATTATGAAAAGATATTAAGGCATTGGCTGAAGGTAAGAATTTATCGTTTTCCAACTCGCTTAAGTTTCCTGTAGAAAGTCCTGTAGCTTTTTTTACGTCATTTAAAGTCATATTATTTTGTTTTCTAGCAGTTCGAATTCTTTTACCAACAGTAGACATTGTGCTCCCCCTTCTCGCTCTCTTATAAAAGAGAAAATACATAAATAGCATTGACATACTCTTAAATCAGAGATAACATAAAGTAGTAAGGCTATTCACGATTAATATTTTATCATAAAAAAAACTTATAACCTAATCAAATGGGGTGTTTGCAATGATAAAGAAAAAAGAGTTTAGTTCATTTGGTGAAATTGTAAATAGTAAATTAATAGAGTTAAATATGACCCAAAAAAAACTAGCTGAGATAATAGGTACATCTGAGGCATATTTGAGTATGATTTTGCGGGGCGAAAGGTCTGGGAAAAAGTATATGGAGGAAATTATTAGAGTTACTCGTTTAGAGGAAAATGCTCAATGTGTGGTAGTAGGAGTTTATGATAAAAACATGAATGCTGTAGCGTGGCAGGATCATTGGTGGGACTCGCTTTCAAAAGAGCTAAACCCTTGCTTTTTTACGTTCAAAAGTCAAATTAATATAAATACAAAAGAAGCTTATGCTTTTAAAATTTTTGGGCAAAAGGTAGAGTTGGAGCATTTGATAAGAGCTTTGAAAAAAGCGGTTAAGCATGATGGACAGGAATATATTCTAAGTTTAGGAGTTGCAGACGTTGAGAGTGAAAGCTTCGAATTAGAGGATGGTAGTTTAATTGTAGCAAGTTATAATATGATAAAGGACTTGTACCATCAGTTTGATGTTCAGAAAAAGATGAATCTCAAGATATTAGTAAACTTTATCGAAGTATTTAGAATTATCGTAGATCAAATGTATATGTATAGTAATCAAGGTTATTGTTTTGATAGTGCTGAGGTTGTAGCGGCCAGTGAAAAATTAAATGATGCATTGAACAGATATAATCAAATAGTACTAAGTAGTAAGAAATAAAAGAAGAACTAAAGAGCTGACAGCAATTGCTGTCAGCTCTTTAGCTATCTCCTATCGCGGAAATTGATTACTTTAATACCCTCTCGATTACTTTTTTTAGGTCTGGTTGGTGGTTTGTTAGGCCTCAGCATGGTATATGCCGCTAAGAACCCTCCGCCGAAGCCAAATAAGTGAGCAAACAAGCTTATGCCAGGTAACAAAGAGTAAATGGCCCCAATGATGAGCATGATTTTTATAACCTGAGCGGATTGATGATCTATCATATTGGGGCGGTGGAGAATCATATAGAGGTAAGCGCCTAGCAATCCATAAACAGCTCCAGAAGCTCCTAGGTATAATCCATATCCCATTCCACCCACCAAGAAAATAAGTAGATTTGCAAAAATTCCTGCAAATAAATACAAGCCTAAAAATCTTCGACTGCCCAAGATTACTTCCAGTGAAGGTCCAAAAATAAATAGGGAAAAACTATTAAACAAAAAGTGAGCAAAGCCACCATGTAAAAAAATAGGGGTGACCAACCGCCAGTATTCGCCAGAGGCTATATGCACATTAGACCCAATACCCATGTTATACACAAAGCCAGCCAAGGGTGTATACCGCAATAAAAATACAGCTACGTTGATGGCAATGATAGTAGAGACTACTGGATAAAAGCGCAAATATTGCTGGAAACTTTCAGAGCGCACAAACATCAATTTAAATCACCTCAAATATTTGATATACTATATTCTACTATATTATAGCCAAGAATGAAATGACAGTAAAACTTTAATGAGGATTTATAAACTTGTGGGGTAGCGGGATGGCGAAAGATAGTGTATAATAGTACGTAATAGTAATTATTACTATTAATACATAGCGAGGAGGAATAGTCATGGATTTTAGAGATGCGGTAATGACTTGTAAACTGGTTTTGTCCACTGGAGCGGTACCACTAGTTGTAGGGGAAACTGGTATCGGTAAGACTGCTTTGGCCAGAGAAATATCTCGTCAGTTAGATGCTCATTTAATCGTTATAGATGCAAATATTTTAAAAGAGGGAGAGATTGGAGGCTTGCCTACTGTAGAAGATTATACAGTGGAGCTGAGGGGAGAAAAAATCACCCGCCGACGCACCACCTACGCTGTTCACACTAAGCTACTAGAGGTAGACCAAGTCTTGGAGCGAGATCCTGAGAAAAAGATTTTGCTATTTCTAGATGAATTAAATCGCTGTGAACACGCAGTTCAACAGGAATTGATGAATTTAATCTTAAATAGAGAAATTAACGGATATAATGTGCCGTCCAATGTATTAATGCTAGCGGCCATGAACCCGTCAAACAAATACGAATCTTTCTCCCATTCTTTCTATCAGGTTGTAGAAATGGACCCTGCCCAAGAGGATAGATTTGTTTGGCTGGAGCTAGAAGCAAATGTAAAAGCGTGGTTAGCCTGGGGGCTAGAGCATGAAATTCACTCTGATGTGTTGGACTTTATTGCAACCTTCCCAGAATTCTTACACACTATCAATGGGCAAGAAGCTATTGCAGCTACCCCGAGAAGTTGGGAACGAGTGTCCCGTACTTATAGTACCTATTGCAGCTCTGGCAATTACCCGGAAAAAATTCTCTACAATGCAGTAAAGGGAAATGTGGGTTCGGCAGTGGCTCAGGACTTTTTGAACTTTATCAATACAAAGTCAAATCCCCTAGTGCAACCCCAGGAGATATTTAAACCTGAAGGTCTGCAAGATCAGATAATAGAAAAGATAAAAAACGACAACCATTCTAGGCTCTTTCTAGTTGCCAGAAATTCGCTGAGATATATAGAAAGTGAGAGCACTGATAAAAAGCGGGATGTAGCTATTTTCACCCAGTTGCTAGAACACTTTCCCAGTGATTTGCGCATGGCAATTATGCAGGAGATAAAGGCTGAGTATGCCCAAACACTATACCCCTTGTTTATAGAAGAGGAGAGCTTTGTTGACGGTTTCTTCCAACTACAGCAAGCTATTGGGTAAGGAGGGGAGTTAAATGACAACCTTTGATGAACTTCGAAATAGGCTATTGCAGGACGTGAAGGGGATAAAAAAGCAACAGGATATTAGCCCCAAGTTTCAATCTGACTTCTTCAAGCTAGTGGAGATGGTTATTTTTGCCCTCATGCACAGAGATGATAATTTTTTCGGTAGCTGTGCAGTACAGATGAAAAGGAACATTGATTTAGAGATGCAGGCAGCTGCCGGTGTTACAGCGGACTTAACTCACTTTAATCTGGTGCTCAATCCAAAAATATTTCTGCGGTTAAACCTAAACCAAATGAAAGCGGAAGTGAAGCATCAGATATACCATATCATGATGATGCATCTGCAACGATCTAAAAATCTGAAAGGTAAATACTCTCCCTTTGTGTTGAATACAGCTATGGATGTGGCAGTGAACCAGTACATTTCGGACTTGCCCTCATGGCATCCAAAACTAAAAAATATTCAAGAGAGATATGAAGTTGAACTGCCCCCGGAAGCACCCTTTGAGACATACTGCCAGATTATTCAAGAAGCCATAAGCAAGATGGAGCGAACAAAAGCTAGTAACCAGTCGTCTTCATGCAAAACTACTACCGATCCAGGCCAAGGTACAGAAAATGAAGAAATAGTACACCATCAAGATAAATGTCACGATATTTGGGATAAATCCAAGGCAACTACTAACCTAGAGAACATGAGAGAACTGGCAAAAAACATAGCCAAAAATGCAAACCGCGGTCAAATTCCAGCGGGACTAGAAGAGCAAATAAATCGACTTACCCAGAGGCCTGCCCTCAACTGGCAGGACATTCTAAAGCGAACCGTGGGCACATTGCCAGCGGGAAGAAAAAAGACTATTACTAGAAAGGATCGAAGGCAGCCCGAAAGGTATGATCTTCGTGGAAAACTGCCTCAACAGGTAGTCAAATTGCTAGTGGCTGTGGATACTAGTGCCAGCATGAGCCCTGAGCAATTGGAAAAGTGCTTTGCTGAAATTTTTGGCATAGTGGAAAAATACAGGCATGAGGTGACGGTAATCCACTGCGATGCCAAGGTGCAAAAGGTTTACCGTGCTAAGACTACTAGGGATGTGGACTTGAATATTAAAGGGAGAGGTGGTACTGCCTTTTCTCCAGTTTTTCAGTACATTCGCCAAGAAAAATTAATGGATCACATGTTAATTTACTTTACCGATGGTTACGGAGAAAAGAGGCTTGATGCACCGCCGGTTAATCAGAGAACCCTATGGGTAATTGCTGGGCAGGAGAGTAACCTATCCTTGGATAATCCCTGGGGAATGGTGACTAGCTTAAATTAAAGGAACTAGGGTGTGAGGTGAGGAAAATGAAAAGTGATAAAGTAGTGTACTTTCCAGACCCTAACTTGAGAAGAGTAGTAGGGGAGAGGGTGGGGAAGCGACCAGAAAATATAACCGCCAGTGCATTAGAAGTCTTGGAGGAGTTAGATGCTTCCTTTAATCATATTGCAGACTTAACTGGGTTAGAGTGGGCTGTTGGACTGACTAAACTGGATCTTAAGTGGAACCGGATAGGAGATCTAACTCCTCTTACCCACTTAAAGGATTTAAAGCATCTAGACCTGTCTAATAATGATATTAAGAATATGGGACTACTGGGGAGCCTAACTAAGCTTGAAAAGCTCCAACTGGAGGCCAATAATATTGAAGATATATCCCCTCTAGTAGAGCTAGCTAGACTCAAAAAGATCAACTTGAAGAACAATAGGATATCTCAAATAGGGGTATTAAAGAAATTGCCACATTTAATTGAAGTAAATTTGAGCAAAAATAAAATAAAATCGGAAGAAATACTTCCATCCCTCTTTGAGTGTCAGCCAGCTCTGATTGAGGCAATTGTAAGTCAAATTCCGCTATATAAAGGCTTAGAGCAGCACAAACAGCAAGCTGTTGTGGCGTACATTCATAACCCTGCAAAAGAGGAGGCGCTAAAACTTTTGGCTGAAACACCTGTGGCAGCAGAGTTGGTACAGAATTCTCTTACTGAAAGTGAATTGGAGCGAGAACTTGGGCGAATTTTGGCCTGTCCCCAAACCGCCTCCCAATATGTAGTGGAATTTATAGAACGGACACCTTTTTCTAGTTGGGACAAGGTGGCTTTTATAGAAAAGTGGGGTAGTAGCCAAGCTAGGGAAACACTGGAGCAGGTAAAAATAACGTTCCTAAAGCGCATAAAAAAATCCCCAATAGTAGTGGATGAAATGCCTGAGCTGGCAAAGCGCTTAGAAAGGGAGATTGAACAGGTAATGGTAGAGCAATTCAATAAGATTGATTTGCCGGATGAGTTCATTGAAGCCTTTATGGAAAGCAAAAACATGCCATTAAACAAAATGAATCTTATCTACCAAAGTGGATCTAAAAGAGCTAAGCTGAAAGCAATGGAGTACCAGCTTGCACTATAAAGTGCCGAGGGGAGGTTTGACATTATTGTCAAACCTCCCCTCGGCAACTATCTAAGAAGTCTTGTGTTGTTTATCTAGCAACAATTTTTCCAATAGGGCTACTGCTTGATACATCAGTGCGGCAGCAACGGATAAAATGAGCACACTGGTCATTACTAGATCTAAGCGAAAAACCTGGCCACCATATACGATTAAGTATCCCAATCCTGCTCTTGAGACTAAAAACTCTCCTACAATTACTCCTACCCAGGATAGCCCTACGTTGATTTTAAGTGCAGAAACGATTGTGGGTACACTGGCGGGGAGGATTACCTTTTGTAGAACCTGAAGCTTGGTGGCGCCAAAGGTTTTTAGAAGCTTTATCTTATTCTCATCCACTTGCGAGAAACCAGAATAGACTCCGATAATAGTTACCACAACTGAAATCAAAAGAGCCATGGCGATAATAGCAGCAGGCCCATTGCCAATCCACACTATCAAAATGGGACCTAAGGCAATTTTAGGCAAACTGTTTAGAACTACCAGATAAGGGTCTAATACCTTGGATAGAAAGTCAGACCACCACAAGGTAATGGCTATAAGTGTCCCTAAAAGGGTACCTAGCAAAAAGCCCACTACAGTTTCGCCCACTGTAATCCCGATATGATAGTAGAGAGAGCCTTCGTTGTGAAGGTTGATAAAGGTGTTTAACATTCTACTAGGCTGACTAGTGATAAACGGGTCTATCCAGCGCATAGTAGCTGCCAGCTCCCAAAAAGCAAACAGAAACACCAGCAAGGAAATTTGGGTTAGAAAAATATTGCGTCTATAAACCTTTCGCTTTCGCAAGTACTCCTGGTGCTCTTTTGAAGGAGATGCGGTTGTATTGTTATTTGACATTAACATCCAACTCCTTCCATATGGTGTTGAAGTGCTTGCTGAACTCAGGAGCCTCTCTACACTTTAAGGGTGTCTTAGTGCTACAAGTTAGTTCAATTGTATAAATATTTTTAACACTTCCCGGCCTATTGGTGAGTAATATTATTCGGTCAGACATACTGATGGCCTCAGATATATCGTGGGTTACCAAGACAGTAGTCTTTTTATTCTCAGTAATAATCTGCTTCACCTCATCAGTTACCACTAGCCGAGTTTGATAATCTAATGCGGAAAAGGCTTCATCTAATAGCAAAATAGATGGGTTGATGGCTAAAGTTCTAATTAAAGCAGCTCGTTGACGCATACCACCTGAAAGTTGACTGGGATAGGAATTTTTAAATTCATAAAGTCCGTAGTTTTTTAATAATTGAGCCACATATTCTTGAGCCTCTAAAGTCTTTTTCCCCTGTATTTCCAAGCCCAGCATGGCATTTTGCCAAATGGTTCTCCATGGAAACAGTTGGTCGCTCTGGGGCATGTAGCCCACTGCGGTTGTGGGGCCAGAAATTTTGGCCCCCTCTATGAGCACATTTCCTTGAGAGGGTGTTATGAGCCCGGCCATAATATTGAGCAACGTAGACTTACCGCAGCCGCTAGGACCAACTATGCTAATAAATTCACCCTTATATATATCCAAGGAAATGTTTTTTAGAGCATTAACTTCGCCTTGAGGGCTGTGATATCTCATGGAAATATCCTTAACTTCAACTAGCGGCTTTGGGTTCATTTAATTCGCTCCTTTCGGTAATCAGTTATTGGCCATCTACAGCCTGCTGAGCAAATTCATTTGTAACCAGCTGACTATAGGGTGCTTTTCTGTCCAGTTCATTGGCCGTAGTCATCACTTCTTGAAGGCGATTAAAGGACTCTTCAGTGAATAAAGGAGTGTCAGCCCAGGCATCGATTTCCTGATAGCGTTCAGCCACCTTAGTCAGCACCTCTAAATCAGCATCGGGGAAAGAGGGCTTGATAGCCTCTGCAATCTTTTCAGGGGGCTGATGGGCAACCCACTGCTGTCCTCGATAGATGGCATCAGTAAAGCGCTGTACCAATTCTTCATTTGCCTCTAAAAAGCTCTTGCGGGCAGAAAAAACAGTATAGGGGATTTCACCACTAGCTTCTCCTACACTGGCTACCACATGACCGCTTCCCTCAAGTTCTAAGGAACTGGCCACTGGCTCAAAGAGAGTTACATAATCTCCGGTTCCCCCGGTGAAAGCGCCGGCCATTAAGCCAAATTGAATATGGGTAAGCACATCCAGGTCTACTCCCGGCTCTAAGCCCTCATTTTTAAGCACATACTCCAAAGTCATTAGAGGCATTCCCCCTCGGCGACCGCCGATGACCTCCTTACCTCGCAGGTCTTCCCATTGAAAATTCGGGTCCGGCTCCCGAGCAACCAAAAATGAACCATCTCGTTTAGTCAGTTGGGCGAAGTTAACTGCATAATTGGCTTGACCTTCGTTGTAAACATAAATTGTTGCTTCAGGTCCCATAAAGCCAATATCGGCATGACCGGATAGTAGTGCAGTCATTACATTGTCTGCACCCTGACCAGTAGTTAACTCTAGATTAATACCTTCATCTTCAAAAAAACCTTGGTTAATAGCTACATACAGAGGTGCATAAAAAACAGAGCGAGTAACTTCGTTTAGACGCACCCTAGTCAAGTCATCATCGCTGCCACATCCTGCTAGGCTCGTAGCCACAAGACTCAGCGCGATTACCAGAATTAAAGCAGTAATAATCTTTTTCATTAAAACTATCCCTCCTCATGATTGTAATTCCATATATCTTATTTAGAGAGACTATAATTTGTGACAGCAAACAAGGACTTTTGCCTAGTAACTTGAACTCTATTGGAAATTAGATTATTATGGGAAAAAAGGAGGGGGATTGAATTTGCGATATTATGGTAAAATTTTTCGTCCGCCAAGCGAAGCCAGGAGCTTGATTATCCAAGCAACTTTTGGTTGCTCTAACAACACCTGTACTTTTTGCACAATGTACAAGGAAAAGGAGTTTACCATTAGGCCATTGACCGAGGTTATTGAAGACCTAGAGATGGCACAAAAGTCCTACCCTGGAGTTGGGAGAATATTTTTAGCCGATGGGGATGCACTGGCACTTCCCCAGGATTATTTGGAAACGGTTTTAAAGAAAATAGCTGAACTCTTTCCAAAATGTGAAAGAGTAAGTGTTTACGCCACAGCTAAAAATGTAATGCACAAAAGCCCTGAGCAGTTGAGTCAACTACAGGAGCTCGGGCTGAACATGGCCTATTTGGGATTAGAGTCTGGAAGCGAGAAAATTTTAAAGCTTGTAAAAAAGAAAATTTCTACGGAAGAGATGGTTCAGGCATGCCAGAAGCTGCGGGAGGCTCAGATTAAGTCGTCAGTTACTGTAATATCAGGTCTGGGGGGAAAAGCCATGTGGCAGGAGCACGCTAGAGAGACAGGAGCTGTATTGAGCAGAATGGATCCCGACTACTTAGGGTTATTGACGCTCATGGTAGATCCTGAAGGGGAACTATATCAGCAGATCCAGAGAGGTGAGATAGAACTCCTAGAGCCCCATGAGGTAGCTAGAGAGACTAAAATGCTACTAGAGCATCTAGAAGTATCCAACTGTGTCTTTAGAAGTAATCACGCATCTAACTACTTAGACCTAAGGGGAACACTTCCCCATGATAAACAAAAGCTTATGGATCAGATAGATAGAGTCCTAACGGGAGAGGGCATTTACAAACCTGAGTGGCTGAGAGGGCTATAACCTAATGGCCACAGCCCTAACCAATAATTCAACAGCTTTTTGTACCTCATAATACTTCTTAGTAGTAGAGTGGCGCATTTGGTCCAATAGGAAATCCAGTGTAGAACCAGCCTACAAGCATTAAGAGCCAGACGATTGTAAAGGCGATTGAATAAGGAAGCATCATGGATACTAAGGTGCCGATACCCGCCTTCTTATCGTATTTTTGAGCGAATGCCACTATAATTGCAAAGTAAGGCATTAACGGTGTAATAATGTTAGTTACAGAATCACCTATTCTGTAAGCCAACTGAGTTAACTCTGGAGAGAAACCCATTTGCATTAAAAGTGGAACGAAAACAGGTCCCATAATACCCCACTTAGCTGAAGCACTGCCGATAAATAAGTTCAACAGGGCAGCTACAAAGATAAAGGTGATTATTAGAGGCAACCCTTCAAAGTTAATAGAATGCAAGAACTGAGCTCCATTAACTGAAAGCACAAGCCCTAGGTTTGACCAGGTAAAGTACATTACAAACTGAGCGGCTACGAAAGCCAAGACAATATATCCTCCTAGGGTACCCATGGTATCACTCATCTGTTCAGCCACATCTTTGTCGCTAGTGATGGTTTTGGCACTGATACCATAAGCAAGTCCAGGAATAAAGAACATTAAAGCAATTAGAGGTACCAAGCTACCAAATAGAGGGGAAGCGAAAAAGTCATCAGGATCTCGCAGAACTCCCCATTCGGGAACTACCATTACAACTATGGCAGCCACCGTTAAAAATAGGGCTACTCCGGCGCTCTTCAATCCTCGCAGCTCATTTGCTGTTAGTGTTTCTAGCTTAGTATCAACATCAGTTCCGTTGGCATCCCACTTGCCCAACTTGGGTTCTACAATTTTATCAGTAACAAGAGTACCTACAATAGTTACAACTAAAACAGAAGCTATCATAAAGTAAAGGTTTGCAGTTGCCAGCACTTCATAACTTGGATCATACAGCTGGGCAGCGGATTCAGTAAATCCAGCCAGTAATGGATCCAGTGAAGTTAGCATTAGGTTAGCACTGTAACCCCCGGAAACCCCAGCAAAGGCAGCGGCTAGCCCGGCCAATGGATTTCTGCCTAAACCAGCAAAAATAACAGCTCCTAATGGAGTTAAGACTACGTAACCCGCATCTGCTGCCATGCTGGACATAACCCCTGCAAATACTAAAGTCATGGTGATTAGGCTAGCAGGAACACTAATTACCAGCTTTCTCAATGCAGCTGAGATTAGTCCGCTTCTTTCAGCAACTCCCACACCTAGCATAGCTACTAGAACAGTACCGAGGGGGGCGAAGTTAACAAAATTATCAACGGCTTTGGTGAAGATCATCTGAATACCTTCTCGGTTTAACAGGTTAACAGCATGAATTGTTTCACCTGTGCCTGGGTGGATAACGTGCATGTTGGCCATGCCTGCTATAGCAGAAACAACTAATATAAGTCCAGATAAAATAGCAAAAAGCGTTACTGGATGAGGCAATTTGTTGCCAACCGCCTCAATGCCATCTAAAGCCCTTAAGACAAAAGATCTCTTTTTCATAGCTTATACACTCCTTAATTATAATTACATAGATACAATTATAATAACTATAAACAATAAAAGCTAGTTTTATCTCATATTTCTCAAAAGAAAAATCTGGGGATGCTAAAATCCCCAGATTAGTTGTCAATCTTACCTATTTCTTTTTACCATCTACTCCTACAACTTGAGTTTTAACTTGGATTGAGCTTCCCGCTTGACGGGCTGCTTCTTCTACTGCCATTTTCAGTCCTTGACAACAAGGCACTTCCATAATGGCCACGGTAATGCTCTTAAGGTTATTTTGTTTAATAATGTTAGCTATCTTATCCACGTATTCGCTAGTACCATCCAACTTAGGGCATCCAATACCTACTGCTTTCCCCTTAAGCATATCCAAGTGGAAGTTAGGGTAGGCGAAGGGAACGCAATCAGCTGCAATTAATAGATCTGCATTGGCAAAGTAAGGAGCGCCAGGAGGCAATAGCTTTAATTGAACAGGCCACTGACCCAATTGGGGCTTGATAGAAATATTTACATCTCCTGCATCGACTGCAGTACCTTGAGTACTATCAGGTGTATCCTGCTTTAGAGAAATGGCTCTGCTTCCGGGGCAACCGCCACCGTGTCCGCGGACAGGTGCTATAGGTGCTTTCTTTTCACCTTGAACCGCTTTATTTGGATCAAAAGTTTTTAAGTGCTCCTTAACGGCGTCCTCGTCGAAGGCAGGAGCTTCTCTCTCGATAATCTTTAGCGCATCTTTAGGGCATTCCCCTAAACAATCTCCCAGTCCGTCACAAAGCTTGTCGGCAATTATTTGGGCTTTTCCGTCTACGATTTGAATAGCCCCTTCGTGACAGGATGGAACACATAAACCGCAACCGTCGCACTTATCTTCATCAATGTGAACAATTTTTCTCATTTCCATTTTTCTCACCTCTATAATTAATTTTTAATCAGCTCTTTTTGTTAAGCTATGTCCATATTGTAATCTAAAATTGAGGATACAACTGTGACCTATGCCATAAAAGTGAGGTGAAATATATCAAACTTCCAAGCCATTATAACATAAACCAAGGAGGAATTTATTTAAAAAATATCTAATATAATCCAAAAAAGATAATTTGGAGGTGTTTCAATGAAAGTATTGGGGATAGTTGGATCCAGTCGCAAACGGGGAAATTCTGAGCTCTTACTACGGCTTGCTCTAAAGGGAGCCACAGAGCAAGGTGCTCAAGTGGAGAAACTGCGGCTAGGTGATTATGAGATCAAATCTTGTACGGGCTGTATGAGCTGTATTTTTAACGACACTGACTGCCACTTAGACGACGATGCTGCTGAATTGTTTCAAAAGATAATAGAGGCTGATGGAATTATTATAGCAGCTCCTACCTATGTATTAGGTCCTGCTGCATCAACCAAACTATTTTTAGACCGCTTTTTAATGCTGGGACGTAAGATGGAGCAGATTTTTGATAAAAGAGGCGTAGCTGCTACTATTAATACTGCTGGGTTACCCCAGTGGAATAGCTTAGGAGAGTACTTAAATATAGTGCCAGTGGCCTTTGGCTACCGTCTAGTGGATACCCTTACAGCTTATGGTCCTGGTCCTGGAGAACCCCTTTTGGAGGAGGGGATGAGCGAAAGGGCCACAGAACTAGGCAGAAAAATGGTGGCTGTGTGGAAAGGTGAGGGGGAGCCGCGGGAGCCTGAAAAAAACCAGTGTCCAGTTTGCTACTGTGAGACATTTAAGCTAGGAGCTGAGGGAGAGCTCAGGTGTGCAATCTGCGATGCAGGGGCAAAGGTTACAAGTGCCTCAGGAGAGCAGTGGCAGCTTGAGTTTTCTAAAGAGGAGTGTGAAAACAATCGCTTTAGCAGAGGCAATCTAACACACCATATTAATGATTGGATTATCGGCAGTAAGGATCGTTACATTGCCAAGCTACCCCAAATTAAAGCTAAATTATTCAAATAGAATAAAGAACTTCCAGTCAGGGAAACCTATTACTGGCTAGGAGGTGATGATGTGACTAAGATTAGATGTACTGTGGAAACTTGTAAGTTCAACGGCAACAATGTTTGTGGTGCAGATATGATAGAAGTTCATACTGAGGACGGAGAAAGAGACCCTATTAATTCTGAGCACACACTTTGTGCTACCTTTAGACAAGACAGCTAGCCAGTGGGCTAAGCTGTTTTTTTTTTGGACAGTCTTTTATTGACAGTGGGAATAATAAAAATTAATATATTATTATTAAATGAGGGTTTTATTGTTGGGAGGTTCCAAATTTGAAGTGTCAAGTGATTGTAGAGATAGAGGGTAGGCAAAGAGCATCCGAAGAAGGTGGAGAGGATGTAATCAGTTACAGTACTACCGGGGAGCTTTATAAAAAGGATAGTTGCTATTACTTGGTTTATAAAGAAGGGGACAATACTGGGATGGACGGTGCTACCACTAAGCTCAAGGTGGATGAAGGTCGAGTAGAATTAAAGCGGATTGGACCTGGTGGAATCAAGCAGAGATTTCAGAAGGACAAACTAGAGCACAGTTTGTATAAGACCCCCCAGGGCAACTTTCCCTTGGGAGTGCTACCATCAAAAGTTGAGGCTGACTTGACAGACAAAGGTGGAAGTATTAACCTAGAATATGAATTGAAAGTAGAACAGGAAACCATTAGTTATAATCAGCTATCGGTGGTGGTCAGTCTGCTGAAATAATAGTTTGATTGGAGGCAAGGAATGTGAGAATAGTAGAAAAACTAAAAAATGACATTATTGAGCAAATTAAAAAGAGCGCCTTTAAAGCCAGGGAGGCTGGCCGATTGAGTTTTGATGAAATGCCTCACTTTATTTTAGAGGTTCCTCGGGAAAAGGAACACGGAGATTTCGCTACCAATATAGCCATGTTATTGGTAAAGCAGGCAAAAAAATCGCCTAGGGAAATAGCTCAGGACATAATTGATAACTTGGATACAGAAAATACTTACATAAACAAAATGGAAGTGGCAGGACCGGGATTTATTAACTTTCGATTGGACAACCGATGGTTAGAGCAAGTCCTTCCAGTAGTTGAACAAATGGATGAAAAATACGGCAGCTCGGAGTTGGGAGCAGGTGAGAAGGTACAAGTAGAGTTTGTAAGCGCCAACCCTACAGGTTTGTTGCACATGGGTAATGCCAGAGGAGCTGCTCTGGGAGACTCCATTTCTCGGATTTTGGGGGCCGCAGGGTACCAGGTTTCCAAAGAGTATTACATCAACGATGCGGGTAACCAAATTCACAATTTTGCCAAGTCCTTGGAAGCAAGGTATTTACAGCAACTAGGACAGGAAGCCACTGTTCCTGAAGATGGTTATCACGGCGAGGATATTGCTGTAACAATGAAAAACCTAATTGACCAAGTGGGCGATAAGTACGTGGATGCTGAAGAAGGGCTGCGCCAGGAAATGCTGGTAAAGTTTGCTTTGGAAGAGAAGTTAGGCTTAATCAAAGAGGCGCTGCTGGGCTTTGGTGTAGAGTATGACGTCTGGTTTAGTGAACAATCCCTACACGATTCCGGTAAAGTTATTCAAGTCATAGAGGAATTGAGGGAAAAGGATTATATCTACGAAAAAGAGGGAGCCCTGTGGTTTAAGGCAAGCGCTTTTGGCGAGGAAAAAGATGAAGTAGTGGTTAGATCCAATGGAACTCCCACTTACTTTGCAGCGGATATTGCCTATCATAAGGACAAGTTCGACCGAGGTTTTGACAGGGTCATTAACATCTGGGGTGCAGATCATCACGGACACGTGTCTCGGATGAAGGGAGCAGTAGAAGCAAGTGGATACAACCCAGACAATCTACAGGTAATTCTAATGCAGCTAGTTAGGTTATTTAAAGGTGGGGAAATCGTTCGCATGTCTAAGCGAACGGGACAATATGTAACCCTAAACGAACTAGTAGAAGAAGTGGGCAGAGATGCGGCTAGGTACTTTTTCAATATGCGCAGTGCAGATAGCCACTTGGACTTTGATCTAGATTTAGCAAAATCCCAGTCCTCGGATAATCCGGTATACTATGTACAATATGCTCATGCAAGAATCTGCAGCATTTTGCGACAAAGTCAAGATAGCGTGGAAAATCTACTTCCGGCCACTAAATGCCAATTGGGACTGTTAACAGAAGAAGCAGAGTTAGAATTATTGCAGACCCTAGCCAATTTCCCGGAAGAGGTTGCGGGAGCGGCGGAGAGTCTAGAGCCTCACAGGTTGACTAGATATGCCCATGAGTTAGCTAGTGCTTTCCACAGCTTTTACAACAGTTGTAGAGTTCTTTCAGAGGAAAAGGATTTGACTATGGCTCGTTTAGCTCTAGTGAATGGCACTAGAATTACATTGAGAAATGTACTGGATTTATTAGGTGTATCTGCTCCAGAGCGAATGTAAGAAAATGATCCCACTTTGGTGGGATTTTTTCTAATTTTTTTTAGCTTGCAGTTTTTTGTAAAAAAAGATAGAATAATTTAGGTAGTGTTCAGGTAAAATGTAATTGGTAAAGGCAAACAGGAGGTAATACAATGACCAAGTTTATATTCGTTACTGGTGGTGTGGTCTCGTCTCTGGGCAAGGGAATTGCAGCAGCATCTCTGGGACGACTCTTAAAAAACAGGGGATTAAAGGTAGCGATTCAGAAGTTTGATCCCTATATTAATGTGGACCCCGGGACAATGAGCCCATATCAGCACGGGGAAGTATATGTAACTGACGATGGAACGGAAACTGATTTAGATTTGGGCCATTACGAGCGCTTTGTGGATATAAGCTTAAGTGGCAGTAGTAGTGTAACCACTGGTAAAATCTATTGGTCTGTTCTAAATAAAGAGCGTCGCGGCGATTACTTAGGTGGCACAGTGCAGGTAATCCCTCACATTACTAATGAAATAAAAGACTCAATTAAAAGAGTAGCTAGAGAATCGGACACAGATGTGGTGATTACAGAAATAGGAGGGACTGTGGGTGACATAGAATCTCTGCCTTTCTTAGAAGCCATTAGACAAATGAAAAGTGATGTGGGCAGAGAAAACGTAATGTACATTCATGTAACTTTAGTTCCCTATTTGAAAGCAGCTGGTGAAGTCAAGACTAAGCCTACGCAGCACAGTGTTAAAGAGCTGAGAAGTATAGGGATTCAGCCGGATGTAATTATATGCCGATCAGAAGAGCCTATCCCTACTGAGATGGAAGAGAAACTGGCCCTTTTCTGCGACATAGATAAGGAAGCAGTAATTCAAGCTGTAGACGCTAAGAGCATTTACGAGGTTCCTTTGACATTAGAGAGTCAGGGCTTAGATGATATCGTAGTTAGGCGCTTACAGTTAGAATGTGGCCCTGTAGATATGACTGAGTGGGAGCAGTTGGTGGACAAGATTAGAAACCTTGATAAAAATACTACTATAGCCTTGGTAGGCAAATATGTAGAGCTTCCCGATGCCTATCTCAGTGTAGCGGAATCTTTAAGGCATGCGGGAATAGTTCACGGTACAGATGTGACTATAAAATGGATAAATTCCTGCGAAATAAATGAAGGAAATGCCAGTGAGCTATTACAAGATGTTGACGGTATTTTAGTACCTGGCGGTTTTGGGGATCGAGGGATCGAAGGAAAGATAATTGCAAGTAAGTATGCGCGAGAAAACAAAGTTCCCTTCTTGGGAATTTGTCTGGGAATGCAGATGGCAGTTGCTGAGTTTGCTCGCAATGTAGCGGGGCTAGAAGGTGCCGGTAGTTCGGAATTTGAACCTAGCGGAGCTCACCCGGTAATTGACCTGCTTCCTGAACAGCGTGATGTTGAGGATTTAGGCGGAACTATGAGATTGGGCAAATATCCCTGTAAGTTAGTTCCGGGTACTAAAGCGGCTGCGGCTTATGAACAGGATGAAGTGGATGAGCGGCATCGACACCGCTATGAGTTTAACAATGATTACAGAGATCAGTTGGCTTCTAAGGGATTGACAATAAGCGGTACATCTCCTGATGGAAATCTTGTAGAGATTATCGAGGTGCAAGGTCATCCTTGGTTTGTGGGAACCCAGTTCCATCCTGAGCTCAAATCAAGACCAAACAGGCCTCACCCATTGTTTAAAGACTTTATTGGAGCGACCCTGAAATAAAGCGCTGTCAAGGTGTCGAGGGGGCAGTTCTTCTGACAATTTTCACGATATTGTCAGAAGAACTGCCCTTTTTTCTTTACATAATTTGCGTGCATATGCAGGAAATATTAGTAAGGCTGTCAAATCATATCCTTTATGAGAATTAATTTATAATAAGGAGCTGGAATAAGTGGCGAACAGAGTTAGAGCGCACGTAGATTTAGAAGGAGCTATTAAGTCACTGTTACAAGCAACTTTATATACATTAGGAGTCAGACGGGGCAATGTAATGCTCATAAACCCAGATACGGGAAAACTTCGCATGAAATTTGCCCAGGGATATAAGTATCCAGTAGCAGATGATGTTCACCTACAGAAGAGGCAAGAAGTAGCTGATTGGGTTGTGGAGAACCAGAAAAGGTTATTAATTCCATCAGTTCAGGAAGACCCCCTGTTTAAAAATATAGGTGCTAATATCATTGAAAGTATAATATCCATTCCTCTTAACGTTCGAGGAGAAGTAGTTGGAGTCCTCAATTTAGACAATTTATTGGGGGAAGGACCTTTTACTCCAGAGGACTTGGAACAGGCAGTTCTTTTTGGAGAGCGGATTGAGGCTTTGTTAGTGCAGGTTTCGTCTACAAAATTCGCAGAAATTGTACAAGAAAATAATATTTCCTACTATGAACCTTTTCATTTAAAAAATATTGTTGCTAACGATGAAGATATCCAAATAGGAGAGGTGTTCAAACAGTTAGCTCAAGAGACTTTTACCCAGGCTGATAGCGGGATGATTTTTTTATTCGATAAAGAAAGTAGCCAGTATAAACTAGAAGGCTATTTTGGCTTGACAGAAGAGCAACTGTTTCATTTAATGCTCCACTTTAACGTAGAGGACTGCCATAGTGAATTAGGGGATGAACCAATCATAATTAAGGATTGGGAAAAGCAGAAATTGGCCTGCTTGGCTGGGGTAGAGAATATTAGTGCTAGGAGTTTGATGATAGCGCCTTTGCTCAGCAGGGACAGAGGAGGAGTAGTCTTTATTTGCTCTAATAGCCCTAATAGCTTTGAGGGCCAACATATGCAGCTTTTCTACCTTGGAGCTACCCTAGTAGGAATGCTTCAAGATGTTAATCTCAAATACCAATACTTTAAGGCTAAATCTAAGCGCATTATAGACAGTTTTACCTCGGGTATAATTTGTACTGACTTGCAAGGGAGGATTACTGTTGTCAACAAGTGGGCTGAAGAAATATTGGGCTTAGAGGAGAGCGATTTGAAGAATAAAAGCGTCCTAGAACTTGAGGATGTTCTAGAGATTATAAACAAAAATAAGCTAGAAGAAGTGATTGAGCAACTGATAGTTAAGGGATCGCTTAGGAAGTTTAGCACCGAAGTTAAGGTAAGGCTAAAAAATGGTGAGGATGTAGTTTTGACATTGAACATTAACATGTTGCGCAACTCCCAGGACAAACCCTTGGGCTTTGTAGCTGTCTTCGACGACGTGACTGAACAACTAAAATTAGAAGACAAGTTGCGAGAAGCTGAGCGCCTATCCATAGCTGGTCAACTGGCTTCCGGGGTCGCTCATGAGATTAGAAACCCCCTTGCCAGCATAAGAGGGTTTGCGCAGCTGCTGCAGGACCGAGTAGAAGGTCAAACTGAGTCCCAGTTTACTGGAATGATATTAAAGGAAGTAGAACAACTAAATCGAATTGTTAAACAAATGGAGAGTCTAAAAAATGAGTCAATGAGTAACCTAGAGTGGATTGACTTAGAGCAAGTAATCGTAAGTGCTTTAAATTGTGTAAAAAATCACGACTTTGTACATTATGGTAAAATTACTACAAATATTGCAGGGGGCATACCGCCAGTACTAGGGTCTCGTGAAGAATTAGAACAGGCTTTTTGCCATATTATAAAAAATGGACTGGAGTTCACTCCAGCCTGTGGAGCCTTTTGGATAACCGTTACTATGGAGGAATCTGACGTTGTGAAAATTGACTTTGCCGATACGGGCTTTGGAATTAATGAAGAAGACAAGAGGCAAATCTTTAATCCCTTTTTTACTAGCAGACCTGAGAGAACTGGCTTAGGTCTGGCTATAAGTTATAAAATCATAAGGGACCACGGTGGAATTATCGAAGTGGAAAGTGTAAAGGGAGAAGGGACAACTATATCTATTAAACTCCCCATAAACTTTCAGTTTAATAGCATTTTGGAACCGCCTCCATCGTGGCAGCACTGCTAAAAGTTAACAACGAAAGGGTGAGAAAGGCATGGGAAATATTCTAATCGTAGATGATCAACCTGGAGTGCGTTACTTGCTCTATGAGCTGTTTACTGCAGAAGGTTATCAAGTGCAATTGGCAAAAGACGGCTATGAGGCTATTGAGCTAGTCGGAGAAAGCGATCCTAGTCTTATATTTATGGACATGAGAATGCCAGGGATAAGTGGGATAGAGACTATTGAGAGACTAAATAGATCAGAGGCCAAAAACACAGTGCTGATGACAGCTTACGGAGAAAATGAGCTGGTGCAAAAGGCAAAAAAATTGGGCGTGCAATACAATATTGAAAAGCCCTTTGAACTGGAAAGTATAAAAAAACTTGCGAAGATGATTTTGGAAGGGAAATAGCCTTCCTTTTTTTCTGTCTCAAACTGAAGGATTTTTTTTGGAGCTGGCGAATAAAGATTAGTGAAAGGGGGTAAGTTAAATGGTTGTCAATACAAGTACTGTAGTGGCTGTGCGCTGTCCTAGCTGTGGGACAATGGACTTTCACTGCTTGTCCCTGTTTTCCTTTGCCAGTAAAAAGGTTGTTAGACTAAAGTGTGAATGCGATACGAGTTTAATTAGCATAGGTACAAAGGATAGGAAAACTTTTTGGATCCAAATTAATTGCTTAATGTGTGAAGCTAACCACATGACGTATAAGCATCGTCGCTTTATATGGTCGGATCAAGTGCTGACCTTGAGCTGTGATGAGACCGATGTAGATGTGGTTTTTATAGGACCTAGTCAGCAGGTTAAACAGGAAATAAAGGAGCAAGATAAATCACTGCGAGAAATGGCTGAAGAGATGGGATTTGGCGAATACTTTGATTGTCCTGAAGTAATGTACGAAGTGCTAGACATACTCTATGAATATGCTGAAGAAGATAAACTGTACTGTCAGTGTGGAAGTTTTCAAGTAGACATAGATGTATTTGCGGACAGATTGGAATTGCGCTGTGATGATTGCGATTGCAGGGGGGTAATTCTAGCGGAAAATGAAAATCATATTAAAGAAGTGAAGGAAGCCAGCGAAATAAAACTAACTAGCAAGGGATTCATTAATTTAGTTAAAAAGGGAAAGCTAAAAAGAAGTAAAAATTAATTAGGGGGTTTCTGTGTTATGGGATTAGTTCCAATTACTGACTTATTAAAAGACGCACAAAAGGGAGGGTACGCGGTTGGGGCTTTCAACTGCAACAATATGGAGATTGTTCAAGCCATTATTGATGCTGCTGAAGCGGAGAAAGCTCCTGTCATTATGCAAGCTAGCCAAGGGGCAATTAAATATGCCGGGTTAGAGTATATTGTGGGAATGGCAAACATTGCTGCTAAGAATGCCTCTGTGCCCGTTGCCCTGCACTTGGACCACGGAACGGACTTTGCCCAGGTTATGAAATGTATCAGATATGGATTCAGCTCTGTGATGATTGATGGGTCAAAATATCCACTAGAGGAAAACATAGCTGTTACTAATAGAGTGCTGGAAGTGGGTAGGGCTGTAGGTGTATCTGTAGAAGCAGAATTAGGTAAAATAGGTGGTACTGAGGACGATGTTACTGTAGATGAGCGGGACGCCAGCATGACTGACCCTGAAGAGGCCAAGTACTTTGTAGAAAAAACTGGAGTAGATGCTCTTGCTATAGCTATTGGTACTGCTCATGGACAGTACAAGGGCGAGCCAAAACTTGACTTTGAGCGCCTAGAAAAGATTACAAAAGTAATTGATACACCAATCGTTCTTCACGGATCATCCGGTGTTCCTGATGAGGCAATAACAAGGGCGATTGAGTTGGGTGTGAGTAAAATAAATATAGATACTAATATTCGGGAAGCCTTTACGGGAGGGGCAAGGGAAGCTATCGAAAAAATGCCAGATGAAATAGACCCTAGAAAGATTCTAAAAGTGGCTAAAGAGCAAATGGAAGCAGTAATCAGAGAAAAAATAAGATTATTTAAGAGCAGCGGTAAGGCTTAGAGAGTAGCATTTTTATGCTGCTCTTTTTTTTACACCATAGGAAAGCTCCACTTTCCATCGGCATAAGTGCAACTAAGGCTTGCGTCAGCGCAAAGATTTGCCGCAAGCCAAGTTTTCTTTAGTATAATAAGAACAGGTTCTGAATAACAAAATAATAAGTGTATTAAAAAGTGTATAAATATAAGGAGGTCTCCAATGAAGCTATTTATAGACAGCGCCAATATTGAAGAAATTAAGTCTGCCCACGGTTGGGGCGTAATTAGTGGTGTCACCACTAACCCATCATTGATAGCCAAAGAGGGGCGCAAGTTTGAGCAGGTTGTAGCTGAAATCACTGAAATAGTGGATGGTCCTATTAGTGCCGAAGTTATTAGTACAGAAACAGAGGGAATGCTATTAGAGGCTGAGAAATTGAGCAAGATCCACCCTAACATCGTGATTAAAGTGCCCATGACTCCTGCTGGATTAGCGGCCACTAAAGAGCTGAGCAACCGAGGGATCAAAACCAACTTAACTTTAATCTTTTCATCCAGTCAGGCATTACTGGCAGCTAGAGCCGGTGCAACCTATGTAAGTCCTTTTTTAGGTAGGCTAGACGATATTGGACATTCAGGGACAGAGTTAGTGGCGGAAATAGCGGAAATCTTTAATCGACACTTGTTGGAAACTGAAATAATAGCTGCCAGTATCAGGCATACTCAACATGCTACCGGGGCAGCTCTAGCCGGTGCCCAAATTGCCACTGTGCCTTATAAAGTCTTGATGCAGATGACCAAGCATCCGCTAACTGATGCGGGGATAGAAGCATTTTTGAAAGATTGGGAAAAAACTAAGGGAGTATAGACTACTTGAAAAAAACGCTCTAATCTGGAATAATATAAGGGAATACAAATGAAGAGGGGAGTTTTTTAATAAGATGGAACGAGAATTGGCTTTAGAATTTGCCCGAGTAACAGAAGCTGCAGCACTTGCTAGCGCCCGATGGATGGGGCGAGGCGACAAGATAGCTGCTGATGATGCGGCTACAACTGCAATGAGAACAGTATTTGACACACTTCATATCGATGGGACCGTAGTTATCGGAGAGGGAGAAATGGATGAAGCCCCCATGCTTTACATTGGCGAAAAGCTGGGTACAGGTCAAGCACCAGAAGTGGATGTGGCTGTAGATCCTCTGGAAGGAACAAATATTGTTGCTAAGGGTATGAATGGAGCCATAGCTGTAATAGCTGCAGGGGAAAGGGGCTGCCTGCTTCATGCACCTGATATGTATATGGAGAAAATAGCGGTGGGTCCTAAGGCTGCAGGCAAAATAGATATAACAGCACCAGTAGTGGATAACCTGAGAATCACTGCTGAAGCAAATAAAAAGAGTATTAATGATTTGACAGTAGTAATTTTAGATAGACCTCGACATGAGGAAATAATTCAAGCTTGCCGCAGTGTGGGAGCGCGGATTAAGTTAATTACAGATGGTGATGTTTCGCCGGCGGTAGCAGCAGCTCTTCCTGGTACAGGAGTAGACATGGTTATGGGTATTGGTGGTGCGCCTGAAGGTGTATTAGCAGCAGCAGCATTAAAATGCTTAGGTGGCGAAATGCAAGCAAAGCTAAAGCCGGAAGATGATGAAGACATAGAGAGATGTAAGAAGTTGGGGATTACAGATGTCAATAAAGTCTTGCTTATGGATGACCTGGTTAAGGGAGGCGATGTGTTCTTTGCAGCTACAGGTATTACCGATGGCGATATGTTGCGAGGAGTGCAGTACAGAGGCAAGGGTTCTGCTACGACCCATACAGTTGTAATGAGAGCTAAAACTGGAACTATTAGATTTATCGAGGCAATTCACACCTTTGACAAAAAGCCTTACCTCAATCAGCTTTTTTCTCAAAAATAAGCTAAATTTGGATTGACTGCCTATTTTGGCTAAGTTATAATGAAGTATAGTGAGTGACCTTCTTAATAAAAAATCTTATTATGAAGGTCTTTTTTGTTTAAACACAAGCCTGACTGGATATAATTGGAGATAACCCGCTTTAAAACTCCTGCTTTCCTTCCTTATAATTCAAATTTTTTTAATTTAATTAATATTAGTGAGTACAAGTACTAACATAAAGATACTGAGGTGAAGTAATTGAATATTAATGATTTAGAAAACAAGACCATGGTCGAGCTCTATAAGATTGCTCGAGAAGTTAATTTAACAGGGTATTCTAAGTTGCGCAAAAAAGAACTAGTGTTCGAAATATTAAAGGCGCAAACGGAAAAGGATGGCCAGCTGTTTGCTCAAGGGGTACTGGAAATACTGCCTGACGGCTACGGATTTTTGCGACCATTTGCCTATCTACCCAGCCAGGATGACATTTACGTCTCTCCTTCTCAAATCCGAAGATTTGACATGAGAACAGGGGATCTGGTAGCGGGATTAGTGCGGCCGCCCAAGGATAATGAGCGCTTTTTTGCCCTCCTGCGGGTGGAAACTATAAATGGAGAAGATCCAGAGCATTCCCCAGAGAGATTGCACTTTGATGGCTTAACCCCTATCTATCCCCAGGAGCGAATTAACCTAGAAAACCAGCCAAACAATTTAGCTCCTAGGATTATAGACTTAATAGCTCCCTTGGGGAAGGGGCAGAGAGGACTTATTGTGGCTCCCCCTAAAGCGGGAAAAACAGTACTGTTAAAGAATTTGGCTAATAGCATTTCTGCAAACTACCCAGATGTGGAACTGATAGTACTATTGATAGACGAGCGTCCCGAGGAAGTAACTGATATGCAGCGCTCTGTCAAGGGCGAGGTTGTGAGCTCCACCTTTGACGAGCCTCCTGAAAATCACGTAAAAGTGGCAGAGATGGTGTTAGAGCGAGCGAAGCGGCTCGTAGAACACCAAAAAGATGTGGTCATACTACTAGACAGTATAACCAGACTGGCGCGAGCATCTAATTTAGTAGTTCCTCCTAGTGGACGTACCCTTTCCGGTGGTGTAGATCCCAGTGCCCTACATAAACCTAAGCGCTTTTTTGGCGCTGCCAGAAACATTGAAGAAGGTGGAAGTTTAACCATTCTAGCTACAGCCCTAGTAGAAACTGGATCTAGAATGGACGAGGTTATCTTTGAAGAATTTAAGGGAACAGGAAATATGGAATTAATTTTAGATAGAAAACTTGCTGAACGCCGTATCTTCCCAGCAGTAGACGTGAAGCGTTCGGGAACTAGAAAAGAAGAACTACTTCTGAGCAAAGAGGAGCTTGAGTTGATGTGGCACTTCCGCAAAGAAACTGTTAGGAATATGCCTACAGAGGTCGCTGAAATGTTAATTGACGGTCTCAAAAAGACTAAGACAAACCAAGACTTATTGCGGGCACTGCCCAAGATATTTCCAGCACTAGATGGCAATGGTAAATAAATGTATACTCTCACCTTTAATTGGGAAAAATACCAATTAGGCGAGCTATAAGCTCGTCCACTTTTTACAAAGAGGTGAGAAAAGTGTCTACAAAACAAAATGGGGTTCTTTACTGCAGAGGGATGTGCCTGTTGTTAATCATCACAATCCTAGTTGTAGCCAATCCGGCTCATGCTCGGATGTTTGAGGACCCAGGACATAGGGCCATAAACACAGTACTGCCAGTTTCTCAGGGAATTGAGCAAATAACTTATGAGTCCAGTCCTACTTATGTAGTTAAAAGAGGGGATACTCTGAATGAAATAGCTAGGCGCTATCAGATAAGTGTCCAACAGATACAGGATGCAAATGGTATTGCCAACCCTAACTTGATTAAAGCAGGACAAGTCTTATCCATTCCTGCCGTGGGAGCTGCAAGCAACCACATAGCAGCTGTGCATGTGGTCAAGCAGGGGGATACCCTTTGGGAGATTGCTCGAGATCATGGTATTGGGGTGGACCAGCTGGCCCAATACAATGCCATTGAGAATCCAAACAGATTGAGAATTGGGCAGGATATTGTGATACCTGGAAGATCTGAAAAACCTTCGGCTACCAGAACTACCCAGGCTGTAGTTGCATCTAGACAAGGTTCAGTTACATTTTTGTGGCCAGTACAAGGGGTTATCACATCCACATTTGGTAGACGCTGGGGTGATTTTCACTACGGCTTGGATATAGCAGCCGATACAGGGACTCCTGTTAAAGCTGCTAGAGGAGGGACGGTATTGTACTCTGGTTGGCGTGGTACCTATGGCAAAACAGTAATAATCGAGCACAATTCCACCTATCGCACACTCTACGCCCACAATTCGCAGTTGCTAGTTAAAGAGGGCGAAGTAGTTAGACCGGGACAGGTTATTGCTAAAGTGGGTAGCACGGGGCGCTCTACAGGACCCCATATTCACTTTGAAGTACAAAAAAATGGGAAAGCTTTAGATCCCCTTAGATTTTTACAATAGCTCTGAAATTTTTCAGGGCTTTTTTTTGTACTCGAAATTGGGACAAAAATCTGTTAAACTATTCACAAATGTAAATATTATTACATAGTGGGAGGAAGTGTTCATAGATGAGCAAAGTAATAAGACTAATTACTGTGGGGAGTACGGAGATTGTAGCTAATGAATTATTGAAGGCGGTTCAAGAAATAATACCAGAAGGGGTTGAGGCTAGCTCTACTCCTGTAAAATCTCTTGCGGGAGATAGTGCTGCGGATATCTTTGTAGCGTTGCCCACTCGAGTTGAGGAAACAGCAAAAAAAGTTTCCCGAGAAAAAATAGTCGTATTAGAGCTTGTTCCCAATGCAGCATTTTACGTTCGTGTTGCTCAAATTCCTACAGGGGAGAAAGTAGTGGTATTTAACAACAACTCAGCTCAAGGAGAGAAATTGGCGGAGTACTGTAACGAGAAGGGAATTAACCAAGTGGAATTCACGGTTGTCCCCTATGATGAAATGAGTCAGGGCGAAATAGAACAGCGACTTAAAGAGGCTAAGTACATTGCAGGTGCAAACACCATAGTAAATGGGCAAGGTGTCCTCAAAACTAAGTACGGGCGTATGTTAAATCCGGGAGTGAAAATTATCGGAGCTGATAGAATAGCAACCAGCAATTCTACCTGTGATATCTTAAAGCAGATTTACCATGTGAACTATCAAAACATCTCCCAAGAAGTAGCCGATATTTCTATTAATTTAAACAACCGGATTGAGCACATTGTGGCAGTAATAGAGGAGATGAATGCATCTTTAGAGACTACCTCCAGGACAGTTAATTCTATCAGTGAAAAAATGCAGACAGAGGCTGCTGAGGTAACGGCAATTGTGGATATTTCTAATTCACTGTTTCAAGCAGCCAAGAATATTGATGTGGCCGTAGGGGCGATTAAGAAAATGTCAGACCAGACTAATCTACTGGCCTTGAATGCCACTATTGAGGCGGCTAGAGCAGGGGAGCACGGAAGGGGTTTTGGTGTCGTAGCTCAAGAAGTGCGAAAGCTAGCTGTGGAAAGCCACAATTCTGTAGGGAAAATTCAAGAGCTTGTCAATGGGGTTCAAGGCGTAGCCAGCGAAATAGTTCCCAAATTAAAAGGGCACTCTAGTGAGATAATAGCTAATAAAGACAATATCCAAAGAATTGCTCAATCTTCCATAGAAGAAAAGAGTGCAATCGGCGAAATTGCTAATGAGGTAACAGAGATTAGTGAAATTAGCAATAATTTAGTGAAGTCCTTTAGTAGTACTCTAAAATAGTCTGCTAAAGCAACCTCTGCATTAACACGTCGAGATCCTGTCAGGGATTGTTCAAAATAAAATACAAGGGGTGTCGTATCTTGACGTTAAAAAACTCCTTGTGCTATTATTAATTTGGATTTCGTTCGGAACTTACATTAAATGCCAATTAGGTTTTACTATTTTAAATTTATATATATCACAAAAAAATATTCAAAAAAATGTTAGGAGGTTGTGAAGTGGGTTTAACATTAGCAGTACTAGCTCCTTTACTGTTTGCACCACTTGTTCCGGTGCTGAATCGGTACACTAAGTTCCACGTGGGCTGGTTAGTAGCATTGGTTCCGTTTACACTCTTTGTGTATTTTGCATCGCAATTGCCTCTTTTGATGAGAGGTGAAGTTGTAGAAGTATTTTACCAATGGGTTCCTACTTTTGGGATCAATTTTAGTCTATACCTAGATGGCTTAAGTTTGCTCTTTGCCATGTTGATTACAGGTATTGGTACATTAGTAGTACTTTATTCTATTTATTATTTAGCACCAGAAGAGCCATTGGGTAATTTTTATTTTTACATTATGCTGTTTATGGCAGCAATGCTTGGGGTTGTAACATCAAACAACCTGATTTTACTTTATGGTTTCTGGGAATTGACAAGTTTCTCGTCCTTCCTGCTAATCGGTTTTTGGTTTTTTAAAGAGGAGTCTCGTTACGGGGCCCAAAAATCTATGCTTATAACAGTAGCCGGTGGATTAGCAATGTTAGCTGGCTTTGTGTTACTGTACATGGTTACTGGAACTTTTGAGATCCGAGAAATCATTGCGCAAGCTGAGACGATTAAAGCTCACGCTTTTTATTTACCAATCTTAATCTTAGTTTTACTTGGAGCATTCACCAAGTCAGCTCAGATGCCTTTCCACATCTGGTTGCCAAATGCAATGGAGGCACCTACTCCAGTAAGTGCTTACTTGCACTCAGCAACTATGGTAAAAGCGGGTATCTTCTTAATTGCTCGCATGACGCCAGCCTTAGGCGGCACAATGGAATGGTTCTTGATAGTCTCCACTGTGGGGATTATAACAATGGCCATGGGCTCCTTCCTGGCCATTAAACAGAAAGACTTAAAGGCAATTTTAGCATTCTCTACTATCAGTCAGTTGGGTATGATAGTAACCTTATTGGGATTGAGTACATCGGCGGCAGTTTTAGCTGCTATGTTCCACCTATTAAACCACTCGGCATTTAAGGGTAGTCTGTTTATGATGGTGGGGATTGTTGACCACGAAACTGGAACTAGAGATATTAGCAAACTAAGAGGACTTGCCAAAGTGATGCCTTACACTGCTGTTATTGCGGGGATAGGAGCACTATCAATGGCTGGGGTACCGCCTTTTAATGGATTCTTAAGTAAGGAGATGTTCTTTGAAGTTTCTGTTGAGACTGTAGCCGCTACCTTTGCTTACGTGCATCCATTGGCGATTATGTTCCCGATTTTAGCATTTTTGGGAAGTGTATGTACGTTTATTTACTCTATGATGATTTTCCACGGCGTGTTCTTTAATGGACCGCTAACTGAGGATACACCGAAGCATCCTCACGAGGCTCCCTTCGGGCTGTTAGCTCCAGGGCTGTTCCTTGTATCCCTAAATGTAATCATTGGTTTGTTCCCAGGATTGGTGGGGAATACCATCTTAAAGCCTGTGACCGAATCTATTTTGCTAGAACCTATGAAGATCGATATTTACCATTGGCACGGATTTAACTTGCCACTGATTATGAGTATTGGTGTAGTAGCATTCGGTCTTATCTTGTATAAGAATCTTCCGCAATTCAAGAAGATTTACGATGTGCTACCAAGTCAGCCAAACATGAATACTGTTTATGACGGAGGTCTTGCTAACTTCTTAAAGGGGTCTACTTGGCTTACTGAGAAGCAATTGACAGGATACCTGAGAGACTACTTGGCGGTTATTTTAGGGTTTACAGTAGCACTTGTTGGTAGTGTAGCCATTTACAGAGAAGCACTAGACTTTAACATGGTTAACCTAGCTCCAGTAGAGTTAGCCGAGGTACTAGTGGCTGTAGTAATTGCCATAGCAGCTGTATTTACAGTTATGGCTAAAACAAGACTTTCCGCTGTACTATCTGTAGGTGTTATTGGGTACGCAGTGGCTCTAATGTTTGTATTGTTTAGAGCGCCAGACTTAGCATTGACACAGCTAATTGTAGAGACGGTAACCTTAGCCTTGTTCTTGCTTTGTTTCTTCCACTTACCTAAGGATTTGCTAAAAGGTACGATTAAGGGCTCAGCAAAACTGGTTAACGCTGCAGTAGCACTGGGTATGGGAACATTGATGACAGTGCTGACTCTATCAGCTCACAATAATAAGTCTTTTGAGTCTATTTCTAAATACTTTATCGAAAACAGCTACGAGCTAGCTGGCGGCAAAAATTTTGTTAACGTAATCCTGGTGGACTTCCGAGGAATTGATACATTTGGTGAGATAGTGGTACTTGCCATTGCAGCATTAGGAGTTTACGCCATGATTAAGTTGAGAAGTAAGCGAGGTAGGGAATCATGAGACAAAACAATGTAATTTTGCAGACTGTTGCTCGGATGACCTTGCATTTGATATTAGCTTTTTCAATCTTTATGTTTTTTGCAGGACACAACAATCCAGGCGGTGGGTTTATTGCTGGGTTGATGACGGCTGCAGCGCTAGTACTTCAGTATATAGCTTTTGGCGGTGAAATGATCAAAAAGTCACTCCCCGTTGATTTCAAAAAAGTCACTGCCTTTGGTTTGCTACTAGCTGCTGGAACAGGAATAGTAAGCATGTTGTTTGGATATCCATTCCTAACACAGTTTTTCGACTACTACATGTTTCCCATTTTTGGGGAAATCGAGCTGACTACAGCTTTGCCGTTTGATTTGGGTGTATACTTGGCAGTGGTCGGAGCTACTATGACTGTAATCTTAACGATAGGGGAAGATGTGTAATGGAACTGATAATGTCATTAGTAGTGGGAGTGTTATTTGCATCAGGTACCTATTTGGTTTTGACGAGAAGCTTGCTCCGAGTAATCTTGGGGACAGCTCTAATAAACCACGGAGCATTTTTGATGCTGTTAACTATGGGTGGCTTGAAACAAGGACTGGCACCTGTACTAATAGGTCCTGGACAGTACAGTGATCCACTTCCCCAGGCCTTGATTTTGACAGCCATTGTAATTGGTTTTGGAGTAACAGCCTTTGTGCTGGTATTAGCATATAGAACATACCAAGAGTTAGGGACTGACGACTTGGATAAGTTGAGGGGCGTGGACGATGAGTAACAATTTAGCAGTACTACCAGTTTTACTGCCCTTGGCTACGGCTATTATCCTTATGTTCTTCAAGGATAATGTAAAAATTCAGCGGTGGTTAAGCGGCTTGGCGGCGTTGGCAGGAGTAGCATTGTCTTTCTACTTGTTTAATATAGTTGCCACAGAGGGGATCCAAGTTTACACTGGTGGAAACTGGAAGGCACCCTTTGGAATTGTATTAGTGGCAGACTTATTGAGCATGATAATGGTTGTAGCATCCAGCATTGTAGCGGCTGTAGTAGTGTTCCACTCCTTCAATACTATTGATGAGGACAGAGAGCGACACTATTACTATCCATTCGTTAAACTGTTGATGGTGGGTGTATACGGTTCGTTTTTAACAGGAGATATTTTTAACTTGTTCGTATTCTTCGAGATTATGTTGTTAGCCTCCTATGTTTTAGTAGTACTAGGGGGAGAAAAGGCACAGCTTCGAGAAGCAGTTAAATATGTTGTAATAAACATGGTATCATCAGCATTCTTTATTGTAGGTGTGGCCCTACTGTACTCAGTTACGGGAACACTGAACATGGCTGATTTAGCAGTTAAAGTACCTCAGGTAGAGGCTCAAGGGTTAATAACCGCAATAGCTTTAGTTTTCTTTGTAGTATTTGCTACAAAGTCTGCGCTAGTGCCACTGTATTTCTGGTTACCAGGAACCTATACGGCACCTCCAATCGCAGTAGCGGCGTTATTTGGTGGACTTTTAACTAAAGTTGGTATTTACGTAATGATTAGAGTATATACCTTAATCTTTACAGGAGACGTTGCTGTTATTCATGAAGTCATTCTGATAGTTGGAACCCTGACTATGCTTATTGGTGTTTTGGGCGCTATCACAAGATACGATATAACATCTATTTTATCTATTCACATTGTGAGCCAGGTTGGTTACATGGCCTTTGGTATCGGGTTGTTCAGCACCCTATCCATTGCAGCTGCCATCTTCTTTACAATACACAACATTATCGTTAAATCCTGCTTGTTTTTAATCGGTGGGATTACCAAAGAGATTACCGGTACTACTAGCCTTAAGAAAATGGGTGGTCTCTTGAAGCAGTATCCAGTAGTAGCTTGGATGTTCTTTATTGCCGGATTGGCACTAGCCGGTGTGCCGCCACTTAGTGGGTTCTTCGGTAAGTATGCCCTAATCTTGGCAGGTCTTGAATCAGGCAGATACGTATTAGTGGGTATCAGCGTATTCGTAAGTATATGGACCCTATTCTCCATGATGAAGATTTTCATGAACGTATACTGGGGCGAAGAAGAGGGAATGCCAGAAAAGAAAGTTGCAATTGGCAGGCTACTTCCTCCAGCTCTTGTACTAGTGTTCTTGTCAATTTACATGGGGGTTAACGCAGAAATGATCCTAGGGTACACAATGACTTCGGCGGAGCAGCTGATGAATCCGGAATACTATATTAATGCTGTCTTAAGCGAAGGGGTAATGTAGCATGGTTAATCAATTTGTACTGAACTTGTTGGTTGCATTTGTGTGGGCGTCATTGACTGGTTTTAATACCCTGAACTTCATCATTGGATTTATCCTAGGTGCCATTTTGATTACAGCATTTAAGATTGTGACAAAGCAAAAGGAGAGCTATTTTACTAGGGTAAACCTGGCTGTTCGGTTACTTCTGGTATTTATCAAAGAACTTCTTGTGGCAAACTGGGCCGTTATTCGCGTGGTGCTGAGTCCTGGCATGAATATTAAGCCTGGAATCATATCCTATCCTTTGGATGTGGAAGACGACTTTCATATTACGCTACTGGCCAATATGATAAGCTTGACTCCTGGAACGTTGTCAATGTACGTATCCGATGACAACAAATATCTTTACATTCACGTAATGGATATAAAGGATAAGGATGAGGTAATCAGCGGTATCAAGAACACTTTTGAAAAGGGAATTAAGGAGGTGGCGGGATGCTAGATATGATTTTAAATATTGGTATGATTGCAGTGGCAGTTTCTATTGCGGCTTGCTTTTACCGGGTAGCTGTAGGTCCCTCCCTTCCTGATAGAGTAATAGCCTTAGACACCATAGGCATCAATATTGTGGCAATGATATCCCTGTTTTCTCTAAAGCATGCCACTCAAATGTATCTAGATGTTATTTTGGTAATTGCCATTCTAGCTTTTATGGGAACAGTGGCTATTTCCAAATTTATGGAAGAAGGTGTTATCATTGACAGAGATAATAGTTAGTCTGTTCGTGTTGGTGGGAGTATTTTTCGTTCTGGCAGGCACCATCGGCGTTTTAAGATTACCTGACGTATACGGCAGAATGCACGCTGCTACCAAGAGTTCTACCTTAGGTGTGGCAAGCATTATGTTAGGCATGCTTGTATTCTTTAGCTTTCAGGGAAATGCTAGCATGAAAACCATCTTGGGAATCCTGTTCATCTTTATGACTGCACCAGTAGGGGCTCACATGATTTCACGAGCTGCATATCGAACGGGAGTAAAGCAATGGGAGAAAAGTGTGGAGGATGACCTAAAAGGCGAGTGTTCAATTAATAGTAAACGAGAGCAAGAATGCTAAACTTTTACAGGTAAAAAGTTTGCAATTGTAAACAGGCTATGCTATAATTAGGATTGCTGATGTTAAATGGAAGAGGTGATTTGCATGAAAGAAAGTATCCATCCGGAGTATACAGATTCTGTCATCATCTGTTCATGTGGTGAAAGAATCGAAACTCGATCAAATAAACCAGAAATTAAAGTTGAAGTATGCTCAAAGTGCCATCCGTTCTATACAGGTAAGCAGAGTAAGGCTAAAGCTGGTGGTCGAGTAGACAGATTCAAGCAGAAATACGGTATTTAATGAAATGGTTGAGCAGAGCGGATAAGCTCTGCTCTTTTTCTTAAATGGAATACAAAAGTTGAGGTGACAAAAATGCTTGACAAGCTTAAGGATATTGAAGAAAAATATGATCATTTGAGCCAACTAGTCAGCGATCCAGACGTGATAGCAGACCAGGCAACTTGGCAAAAACATATAAAAGCTCAGGCAGCCCTAGGTGAAATTGTGGAAGCATATCGAGAGTACAAAAATGTGCTTACAACAATTGAAGAAGCACAGGAAATGTTGAAGGAAGATCAGGAAGAGGAATTCAAGGAAATGGTAGAGCTGGAGCTAGAGGAGAGCAAGGAAAAGAAGGTGGAGCTTGAAGAGCGCCTCAAGATCTTGCTGTTGCCTAGAGATCCTAATGATGATAAAAACGTTATTATGGAAATTCGCGGCGGTGCTGGCGGCGATGAAGCTGCACTGTTTGCAGGCAGTCTTTTCAAAATGTACAGCCGTTACGGAGAGAAACAGGGCTGGAGAGTTGAGATATTGGATTCTCATCCAACGGATATCGGTGGCTTTAAGGAAATCTCCTTTATGATTGAAGGCGACGGTGTTTACAGCAAGCTTAAATTTGAGAGTGGAGTTCATCGTGTTCAGCGTATACCCACCACAGAGTCGGGAGGGCGAATTCACACCTCTACTGCCACAGTGGCTGTGCTACCTGAAGCGGAGGAAGTGGACGTGGATATAGATCAAAACGACCTGCGAATTGACGTATTCTGTTCCAGTGGTCCTGGGGGCCAATCAGTAAACACAACTCAATCAGCAGTGCGGATTACCCACGAGCCAACTGGTATTGTTGTATCATGTCAGGACGAAAAGTCTCAGCATAAGAATAAAGACAAGGCTATGAAGGTATTAATGGCAAAGCTGTTAGATAAGGCTCAAGCAGAGCAACATGGAGAGATGGCCAGTGCCCGAAAGCTACAGGTGGGAACAGGGGACAGAAGTGAGCGGATTAGAACATACAACTATCCCCAGGGTAGAGTAACTGATCACCGCATCGGCCTTACTTTACACAAGCTGGAGGCTATATTGATGGGCGAATTGGACGAATTAGTAGAAACCCTAATTACAACCGATCAAGCAGAAAAGCTTAAAGAGGAAACTAACTAAAAGCCAATGTCGCTCTGCGGCATTGGTTTCTTTTATTTATATATGTGAAACAATAGGGAAAGCAGGTGTACTTATGAATGTGTCTGATGCTCAGCATTGGGGCAGGCAAATTCTCCACCAGGGTGGCCTTGAGGGCGCCCAACTAGAAGCTCAACTCCTGTTGGCTAGGGCAACAAGTCTTACTCGAGTAGAGCTCTATACTAAGGATCAGCAAGTGCTTACAGAAGCTCAGCTGGCTTGGTACAAAGGTGCTATTGAGGAGCGCAGTAAAGGATATCCACTGCAATATTTGTTAGGAGAGCAGAGCTTTATGGGACTGCGATTTAGAGTAACCCCCCAGGTGCTCATTCCCAGAAGTGATACGGAAATTCTTGTAGAAGAAGCCTTGGAGCACGCTGAAGCTACGAGAGGGAAATTAGGAAAAGAGCAGTTGAAAGTTGCCGATGTGTGTACGGGCTCTGGAGCCATAGCTGTCAGTATAGCTGTTCACGCTCCTGATGCTCAAGTCTGGGCCTTGGATATCAGTCAGGAAGCATTGGCAATTGCTCAGCAGAATGCAGCTGACAATGGGGCAAGTGATCGAATTACTTTTATGGCGGGAGATTTATTAGAGCCCTTGATGGAAAGTGAACAACAGTTATTTCACATGATTTTATCTAACCCCCCCTACATTTCGACTGAAGGTTTTAGCCAGGTAGAGGAGGGTGTTAAGCAATATGAGCCCAGATTAGCTTTGGCCGGTGGCGCCGATGGACTAGACTTTTATCGAAGACTAGTGGTGGAAGCTCCGCCGTTGCTTACTCCAGGTGGTGTTTTGGCAGTAGAAATAGGCTGGGATCAGCAGGCTGCAGTGGAAAAGTTGTTTATAGAGGCTGGCTTTGAGGAAGTCCATACAGTTAACGACTACCAGGGTCATCCTCGGGTAGTTATGGGTAATAAATAAGAAAAAGTAATAATTAGAGCAAAAGCTAAATAAAGTTCACTAGACCCACTGGTTTGGAGGGGAAGGAAATGGATTTAGTTTGGCAACTGGCTCTAATTATTCTGGCAGTAAAATCCGCCGGACTGATTTGTAGAAAGCTGAAGCAGCCCGAGGTCTTAGGAAAACTATTGGCTGGAGTGATCTTGGGGCCTTCAATTTTAAATTTACTAACTGTAACTGGACCTATCAAGGCTATGGCCGAGCTAGGTGTTATTTTACTCATGTTTCTAGCTGGACTAGAGACGGAACTAAAACGCTTTAGAGAGACGGGAAAAGCATCTGCCTTTAGTGCTTTGGGAGGTATAGTATTGCCCTTAGCAGGTGGGCTGTGGTTGGCATTATCCTTTGACATGAGTTTAAAGGCGGCACTTTTTGTGGGTATAACTCTTACTGCCACCAGTGTTAGCATTTCGGTTCAAACTCTTCGGGAAATGGGTAAGCTGCAAAGTAAAGAGGGAACTACCATCATGGGAGCTGCAGTTATTGATGATATTTTGGGTATCATAATGCTGTCATTGCTTTTAGGCGCAGTGGCAGGAGCGGATAGCGATGACTTAGTCTTTTTGGTGGCAAAAATCTTTATTTTCTTTATCGCTGTCTTTTTGGTAGCCAAGTGGATATTGCCGCCCCTACTGCAGTTAGTAGAAAGGGTGGGAGTGCACCAAGGGTTTGTGCCCTTGAGTATAAGTATTTGCTTACTGCTGGCTTACTTTTCTGATCTCTCTGGATTGGCCACTATTACAGGGGCCTACTTAGCAGGAATTATAATGAACCAACTGGGTTATACCAGACTTATATACGAAAAAATAGACGCCATCAGTTACAACTTTTTTGTCCCAGTGTTTTTAGTCAGTATTGGACTGGGAATTCAGATATCTGATTTGGGAGGGTCAATTCCCTTTGTACTAGCACTGACAGCAATGGCTGTAATAACTAAAGTGCTGGGAGGAGGGCTTGGCGCCATGCTAGGCGGTTTCCCTGTTTCCAATTCTGTAGCGGTGGGAACTGGCTTAGTATCCCGGGGGGAAATTGCCTTAATTGTAGCATCCCTGGGGTTAAATAAGGGTTTAATATCGGGAGATATTTTTGCCAGCATAGTGGCTATGGTTTTGTTAACTACAATGGCCACACCTTTGTTTTTAAAAATGACTATGAAGAATATAAAGTGAGGGAGTACCCATGAGCCAACTAGCTACAAAATACATAAAAATTAAGGCAACAGAATCATTAGAAGAGCAACTAGCTGAAATGGGAACCATATTGAGTCAAGGGGGGGCTGTGGCATTCCCTACAGAAACGGTCTACGGATTGGGTGCCAATGCCCTGGACCCAGAGGCGGTGGCAAAGATTTTTCAGGCAAAGGGCCGTCCTCAGGATAACCCTTTAATTGTACATATTAGCAGTAGAGAGCAGCTAGAAGGATTGGTGAGAGAAGTAAACCTAATGGCGGAAAAGCTGATGGAAGCCTTTTGGCCAGGGCCCTTAACTATAGTGCTGCCTAAATCTCAGTTAGTACCTAAAGAGGTAACTGCTGGCTTAGATACTGTGGCAGTGCGCATGCCCGATCACCAAGTAGCTTTAGCGTTAATTGAAGTAGCCCAAGTGCCAGTGGCTGCCCCTAGTGCTAACACATCTGGTCGGCCTAGCCCTACAGAGGCTGCTCATGTTCAACAAGATTTAGGCGGAAGAGTAGATGCCTTGGTAGACGGCGGTACTGCCCAAGTGGGGTTAGAGTCTACAGTAGTAGATGTGAGTAGTAAGGTGCCCACGGTGCTGCGCCCAGGTAGTATTACTGTAGAAATGATTGCCCAAGTTTTGGGGACGGAGGTGCAAGTAGATAGGGCTCTGTTGGAGAAAGAGGCTGCACCTAGATCTCCGGGAATGAAGTATGCCCATTACTCACCTAGAGGCCAGGTAACCCTGCTTCGCGGCAGTGAGGCGGACAAGCTAGTTGCCAAGATGGGAGAGCTGGTTCGGGCGGCCCAAGTAGATGGAAAGAGGGCAGCGGTGCTTTGCTCCAGTGAAACCGCACCTAAATACCGAGAAACGCTTCAGCAGCCTTACTTTCTTTTGGAGCTAGGGTCAAGGTATGACTTAGCCCAGGTTTCCCGGCGTTTATATCAATGTCTGCGCCAATGCGATCAACTGGGGGCAGAACTTATCTATGCTGAAAGCTTTGAGCGAACAGGTTTGGGGATGGCCATTATGAATAGACTGGACAAGGCTGCCAACTATCGAGTTGTGGAAAGTTAGTTCGTTATAGTTAGTTCTATTACAACCCCTAAGGCAATAGATTTAAAAGTATATGAAGACTTTTAAATCTGAAGGTGATAATTATGGGGAAAATGCTAATTATAAGCGCGGTTGCTGGATTGGCCACGGTCCTGGGAGCCTTAATAGTAGTGGCTTTGGGCAAGCCCAGTGAAAGAAAGCTAGCTGCTTTTCTCGGTGGCGCGGCGGGAATTATGTTGGTAGTAGTGGTATTAGATTTGATTCCCTCTGCTATTACCTATGGGAGTATAGGCGTAGCTTTTTTGGGTTTTATCACAGGAGCAGCTATACTATGGCTGTTAGATAAGATTATTTCTCGATTTCATGATAACCGCTCTAGTGGTATGCGAGATCAGGCCTACCTGAAGAAAATGGGTTATCTAATTGCAGTGGGGATAGCTCTCCACGACCTTCCTGAGGGGATTGCCATAGCTGTAGGCTATGCGGCTACGGAAAATTTGGGCTTATCACTGGCACTAGCCATAGGAATGCACAATATTCCAGAGGGAATGGCTGTGGCAGCTCCCATGCGAATGGCCCAGGTGAAGGGGATAGCTATTTTGGGATTGACATTAGTAGTGGCCCTGTTTACGCCTTTGGGAGCACTTATAGGCTTTGCCCTAGTAACCTTATCTCAGAACTCCATGGCCTTTCTTTTGGCGCTAGCTGGCGGAGCTATGGGTTATATTGTGGTGAGCGAATTAGTGCCTGAATCCATGCGACGACACCCTAACTATGCCAAGCTAGGAATAGCTATAGGTATTATAATAATGACAACAATTTGGTTTTTGCATTAATAATTATTAGCTTGCTTGGTAAAAATGACATTATGAAAGCAAACTGCAATATCTTAGGAATAGAAATTGGATATAAGCGCTTGGCACTTATCTTTGTTATTGGGGTTGTTACCGGGTTAGTTAATGGCCTTCTGGGCATTGGAGGTGGCACCATTTTGATACCGGCCATGGTCTTTTTACTGTCTGAAACCCAGCATCAGGCCCATGGCACATCACTGGCTATTATACTACCCACAGCACTGGTCAGTTCGCTGGTTTATCAATCCCATGGCAATTTAGACTTGTTACTGGCAGCAAAGGTGGCTACCAGCGGTATGGTAGGGGGTTATCTGGGTGCAAAGCTGATGAATCGGATTCCCCCAGTGGCGCTCCAAAAAATATTTGGCATCTTTATGGGATTGGCTGGATTGAGGATGATGCTGCCATGACAATTATTTTAATTGGCCTAGCCATGGGTGTGCTCAGCGGTATGGCTCTGGGAGGAGGAACATTGCTGGTGCCCGCATTAGTTTTTTTTGTGGGTGTGGAACAGCATGTGGCCCAGGGTGTATCGTTGGCTGCCTTTATCCCTACTGCCATAGTTGCTGTTATAACCCATTACCGCCAAAACAACGTAAAGCTGAAGCTAGCTTTATTTTTAATGGTGGGAAGTGCCTTGGGCGCAGTAGTGGGTGCCAATTTGGCAGCAGGTATAGAAGCTGAGCACCTAAAGCGAATTTTCGGAGGGTTTTTAATCGTCATGGGGATCTACGAATTTTTTGGTAGGGCTCGAGTGAAACAAAAGGCAAAGGAAAAAGAAAAGGAGTAGGTGTGATGACAACATTAACATTGTTAGTTGTAGCTATAGCCTTGGGGACAGATGCTTTTTCAATGGCAGTGGGCATTGGTGCTGGAGCCAAGCTTGCGGGCAAAAAAATTCTATTAGTGTCTGGGGTAATTGCCATATTTCACGTTATAATGCCTTTAGTTGGATTGACTATTGGCTCCATTCTAGGTCAAACAGTTGGAGATATAGCCATTTTTATCGGTGCCGCAGTGCTGATCCTGATTGGGGCCCACATGATTAGAGAGGGCTTTAAAGGAGATGATGGGGAAGTCATTCCCGCCCAGGGTAAGCAGCTGGCAGCTACGGCTAAGGCAGGTCAACCCATGGTTATAACCAGCTTCTGGGGCCTGATGGTACTGGCAGCTAGTGTGAGTATTGATGCTTTGACCGTAGGTTTTGGTTTGGGGACCATGCAGGCTAATGTTCTGACTACAGTGTTGGTTATGGGAGCTGTAGCTGGTATTATGACTGCCATAGGATTAATATTTGGACGCAAATTGGGCAACTTGCTGGGAGAAAAGGCTATAATTGTTGGTGGAATTATCTTAGTGGGCATTGGCATTCATATGATTTTCTTTTAAAATATAGGGCAAGAGGTAAAAAAGAGGTGAATAAAGATGAAAAAGAAAATACTATTTCTTTGCACTGGCAACACCTGTCGTAGCAGTATGGCTCAACTCCTTGCCCATAATCAGTTGAAAAAAAAGGGGCTTGAGGGGCGGGTAGAGGTGGACTCTGCTGGAACTGCTGCCTTTCCTGGGCAGGAGGCCAATCCCCATGCGGTTACTGTGATGGACGAGCTGGGGCTAGATTTGGATTATCACAGAGCCAAGCTTTTAGATGAAGCTAATTTGAAAGAAGCTAGCTTAGTAGTTGCTATGACAGAGGGCCACAAGCAGCAACTGTTAGCTCTAAACCCTGAGTTTAACGGGGAAGTGGTTGTATTAGGTGTCCCTGACCCTATCGGTGGAAGTATACAAGAGTACCGCCGGTGCAGGGATTACTTGGAAAGGGAAATCGCAAAAATATTGAAGGACTTTTAAGAAATTTGTAGAAAACTATTTGGTTAAGACATGAATAAAGGTAGGAGATGATGAAAGTGAAGATTGCCATAGGCAGCGATCACGGCGGTTTCCATCTAAAAAAGGAAATTATCAAGCTTTTAGAAGAGCAAGGCCGTGACTATAAAGATTTTGGTACATATAGTGAAGATTCAGTGGACTATCCAGATATCAGCTTGAAAGTGGCTGAGAGTGTTCAGTCCGGTGAATTTGACCGCGGGATTCTTATCTGCGGTACGGGCATCGGGATTGGCATTGCGGCTAACAAGATGGCTGGAATTAGGGCAGCCCTTTGTCACGACACATTTAGTGCCCAGGCGTCTCGTCAGCACAACAATGCCAATATATTGACCATGGGAGAGCGGGTAATAGGACCCGGCGTGGCCAAGGAAATAGTGAAGTTTTGGTTGGATACAGAGTTTGAAGGGGGCAGACACACTCGCCGCATAGACAAGATTGGTTTGATGGAGAGAAGCTTTTAAAGTAAAGGGGTGATTCTCTGTGGATCTAAATAGCATAACGTCTCAGGTGAGGCAAGCTGTAGAAGGGCTAGTGCAGGAAGCTAAACTACAGCAGGGCCAAATCCTAGTGGTTGGCGGTAGTACCAGTGAAGTTGCTGGAGAGAGAATTGGCACAAAAGGCAGTAGCCAAATAGCGGAAGCGATTTTAGAGCCCGTATTGGAGGTAACCAAAAGGGAAGGCCTATTCCTGGCTATTCAGTGCTGTGAGCACTTGAATCGAGCCCTAGTAGTGGAGCAACAGGCGGTGGACAAGTACAACTTGGAGCCGGTCACAGTGGTTCCCGTGCCCCAGGCGGGGGGAGCTCTAGCTTCAAAGGCCTTTGACATATTTACAAATCCCGTGGCTGTGGAAAGCATTAGCGCCCATGGGGGGATGGATATTGGAGACACATTCATAGGCATGCACTTAAAAGCGGTGGCAGTACCTGTGAGATTAGATATTAAGCAGATAGGGAATGCCCATCTGACTTTGGCCCGAACTAGACCAAAGCTAATTGGCGGTCAGCGGGCTGTATACATAATTGAGGGGAGATGAGTTTTAACAATGGAAAGCATTAAAACAGTAGCAGCAGTAGACCAAGAGCTGGCTCAGGCTATAGAAGCAGAAAAGAATAGGCAGGAGAATAACATCGAATTGATTGCCTCAGAGAACTTTGTATCTCAAGCGGTAATGGCCGCACAAGGCTCAGTGCTTACTAATAAATACGCGGAAGGGTATCCTGGCAAGCGCTATTACGGTGGGTGTGAGCACGTGGACGTGGCAGAAGATTTAGCTCGTGAGAGAGCTAAGAAGCTCTTTGGAGCTGATCACGCCAATGTACAGCCCCATTCAGGAGCCCAGGCTAATACGGCAGTTTATTTTGCCGCTCTAGAACCAGGAGACACAGTACTAGGTATGGATCTAAGCCACGGTGGTCACTTGACCCACGGTAGCCCGGTAAACATTTCAGGGGTTTACTTTAACTTTGTGGCCTATGGAGTAGAAGAAGAAAATGAACAAATAAACTATGAGGAACTGAGAGAGCAGGCTCTAAAGCACAAGCCTAAGATGATAGTGGCTGGAGCCAGTGCTTATCCAAGAGCTATAGACTTTGCTAAAATTGGAGAAATAGCTAAAGAGGTAGGGGCTCTATTCATGGTGGATATGGCTCACATTGCCGGATTAGTGGCAGCGGGAATACATCAAAACCCAGTTCCCCACGCAGACTTTGTTACAACCACTACTCACAAGACCTTGCGCGGTCCTCGAGGTGGAATGATTTTGTGTACTGAAGAGTGGGCTAAGAAAGTGGACAAAGCTATCTTTCCTGGAATTCAGGGGGGACCACTTATGCACGTGATTGCGGCTAAGGCTGTTGCATTTAAGGAAGCACTAGAGCCCAGCTTTGTAGATTATCAAAAACAAATAATAAAGAACGCTCATGCTCTGGCAGAGGGGCTAGTGGAAGCAGGCTTCAAGCTAGTATCAGGAGGGACTGACAACCACCTGATGTTAGTAGATGTGAAGAGCACTAAAGGAATTACTGGAAAAGTAGCTGAAGAAGTATTAGACCGAATCGGCATCACTGTAAACAAAAACACCATTCCTTTTGAAACGGAGAGTCCCTTTGTGACTAGTGGTATCAGAGTGGGTACTCCTGCAGCAACCTCTAGAGGCATGGATGAGGCAGCTATGAAGGAGATTGCAGTTGCCATCAACCTGGCCCTATCAAATCCAGAAGATGAAGCAGAGTTAGAGAAGGCCAGAGCAATTGTGAAGAAACTAACCCAAGCATTCCCCTTATATTAGAGCTAGACCTGTTAGGAGGAAGTATTTAATGTCAAAAGTACACGTTTTAGATCACCCGTTGATACAGCACAAATTGACCTATATTAGAGACGAGAAAACAGGAGCCAAAGAGTTTAGAGAGTTGGTAGAAGAAGTATCTAACTTAATGGCATATGAAGTGAGCCGAGACTTTCCCTTGCAGGAAATCGAAATTACAACACCTGTAAAAAAATGCAAGGCAAAGGTTCTTTCAGGAAAAAAAGTTGGAATTATCCCTATCCTCAGAGCTGGATTGGGCATGGTAAACGGAATTTTAGAGTTGATTCCAGCAGCAAAGGTAGGGCACGTGGGGCTCTATCGAGACCCGGACACTCTTCAGCCTGTGGAGTACTACTGCAAGCTCCCTACCGATGTTCCTGAGCGAGACTTAATAGTAGTTGACCCCATGTTAGCTACAGGGGGATCGGCCACTGCAGCAATTCAATTCCTCAAGGACAAGGGTGCTAAAAGCATTAAGCTCATGTGCTTATTAGCTGCTCCAGAGGGAATTGAGCTAGTGCAGAAGGATCATCCTGATGTGAACATTTTCGTGGCAGCTATAGATGAAAAGCTGAACGAGAAGGGTTACATAGTCCCAGGCCTTGGAGATGCAGGGGACAGGCTTTACGGAACAAAGTAAGGGGGAGTAAGTTATGCGACCCAGTTGGGACAAATACTTTTTTGATATTATTGAGGTAGTAGCCAAGCGCTCTACCTGCAAGCGGCGTCGAGTTGGCGCCGCTATTGTTAAAGATAAGCGGATTTTGAGCACTGGCTACAACGGTGCCCCATCCGGTTTAGAGCATTGTCTAGATAGGAATTGCCTGCGGGATGAAATGCAAGTGCCCTCGGGAGAGCGGCATGAGTTATGCCGTGGACTCCACGCGGAGCAAAATGCTATCATTCAAGCGGCTTTACACGGGGTAAGCATTAAGGGTGGGACCTTTTACATCACCCATCAGCCATGTTCGCTTTGTGCCAAGATGATTGTAAACGCAGGCATTCAGAAGGTAGTATTTAAGGGTAGCTATCCCGATGAACTAGCCATGAGTATCTTTCAAGAGGCACAGGTAGAGCTAGTAGTAGCTAATGAAACAGAATGAGAGTAGGTGGAATAGTGGCAGCAAAAGCGAAAGTGATGACTATTTTTGGGACCAGGCCTGAGGCCATTAAAATGGCACCCCTGGTAAAGGAATTAGAGCAATCGGAAGTGCTTGAGTCGGTAGTAACTGTAACTGCTCAGCACCGGGAAATGCTGGATCAGGTTATGGATTTGTTTAAGATTGTGCCCGATTACGACTTGAACCTTATGCGCCCGGGACAAACCCTGTTTACCATTACAGCGGGAGCGCTTACTGGCTTAGAGGGAGTGCTGAAAAATGAAAAACCGGATTTAGTACTAGTTCACGGAGACACTACCACTACCTTTGTGGCGGGCCTAGCTTCATTTTACCTGCAGATACCCGTGGGGCATGTGGAGGCGGGATTGCGAACAGGCAACAAGTTGTCTCCCTTTCCCGAGGAGATGAACAGGCGTCTCACAGGAGTAGTGGCTGACTTGCACTTTGCTCCTACAGTTAACTCTGGGCAAAACCTGCTAGATGAGGGGATTTCTCCAGAGAGTATCTACACTACTGGAAATACGGTAATTGATGCTCTCAAGACCACTGTGGACAAGGAATACACCTTTGATGATCCAGTGCTAAAGCAGGTGGACTTTGACAATAAGAAGGTTATTTTAGTTACAGCTCACCGCCGTGAGAACCTGGGGGAGCCCATGGCCAGAATTTTCCGTGGTATCAGACGAGTGTTAGAGCAGGTACCTGAGGCAGAAGTAATATTTCCCGTTCACAAAAACCCAAAGGTTCGAGAAGTAGTAGAGCAGGAGTTAGGGGATATTCAGCGGGTGCACCAAATAGAGCCCTTGGACTATGAGCCCTTTGTAAACCTATTACAGAAGAGTTATCTGATTATGACTGACTCGGGAGGAATTCAAGAGGAAGCTCCCTCTTTAGGAAAGCCAGTACTAGTCTTAAGGGACACTACTGAGCGGCCTGAAGCAGTTAATGCTGGTACAGTGAGACTAGTGGGTACTGATGCAGAAAAGGTGGAGCAGGAAGCTCTAAAGCTCCTAAAAGACCCCAGTGCATACCGGGAAATGTCCAATGCGGTCAACCCTTACGGTGACGGTTTGGCCAGCAGGAGAATAGTTCAGGCCATTGAGAAAAAATTAGGGTTCAGGAAGGATAAACCAGAGGAATTTAGAGCAGATTAAATGTAAAATAAAGAAAATACAGCTAAACAATAAAATCAATATTAAAAATTGTTTGACAATATCACTGGAAATGTTATATTATTCTGTAAATGAGGAAAAAATCAGAATAGAAGGATTTTTTAGATTGGCAGGACATTGAAAGCAAAGGAAGAATTATAACTTATAGTTAATAATTAACTTTAGTCTGGTGGGTATAATATGAGCGGTAAAAGCCAATGGATGGTATTGCGTTTTATTCACATGGGGTTTTCCTTCGGTATCACCTTTGCTGTCTTAAGCTTCATGGGCTACCTAGGAGGAAACTACCTGGACCAGCGCCTGGGAACAGCTCCTGTTTTTTTGATCTTGGGGATCATGGCAGGAGGAGGACTGGCTTTTTACAGCTTGATAAAAGAAATCCTACTCTATGATAAGATAAATCGAGATGATGTGAAATGAATAGACGAGAAATGCTAACCCAGGGAAAGCTAATTGCAGTTACTGGGATGACCATAGCCGTGATAGCAGCTCTATTAGGGTACAAGGATTTTTCCAGTGGAGTGCTTGGGGGAACAGCAATTAGCATCATTAATATGTATATAATGTATCAGGCCCTAGCAGTCGGACAAGCAAACCCACAGAGGGCACAAAAAATCTTTGTGAGCAGATATATATTTAGGCTCGTGTTATCCCTTGCTGCTCTAGCCATATCAGCAATTTGGGGTGTGGCTACAGTTCTGGGAGTGATAACGGGACTATTTACGTATATACTAAGCTATTTACCAGATATAGGACGCATAATAATTGGCCGAAAGGGGTGAAATTGTGGACGAAAAAGTATATGAACTCTCCAAAATTATGGAGAAAATGACACCAGAACTACTTACCATAGGGCCTATCCCAATTAGTACCACAGTATTCTATCAATGGCTCGCTATGTTAGTGTTGTTCACGCTGGTATTTGTTGCTACCAGAAATATTCAGAAAAAGCCTAAGGGAGCTCAGACTGTTGTGGAGTTATTGATAGGTTTTATTTACAGCCTTTCTGATCCAGCTCTTGGGAAAGAAGGAAGAAAGTTCTTGCCCCTTTTGGGATCACTTTTTATGTTCATATTAACTATGAACCTGTTGTGGTTTATTCCAAATGCCATGCCACCGACCACTGACCTTAGTACTACTCTTGGTCTGGCATTAGGTACTATTGTTACATTAAATATTATTGGAATTAAAACCAATGGCTTAGGAGGCCACTTGAAGCATTTTGCGCAGCCGCCGGCATTAACACCACTAAATGTGATAGAGGAACTAGTCAAGCCGGTCTCGCTTTCTTTACGTCTTTTCGGTAACATGTTTGGTGAGAAGGTAGCAGTAACTATTCTGTTTATCTTAATACCAATTTTAATTCCCACCCCAGTAATGATGCTGGGAGTATTAATGGGATGTATTCAAGCATTTGTATTTACCTTATTAACTGTTACTTATTTAAGTCAAGCAGTTCATGGACACTAAAAGAAAAAGCAATATACCTTGGAAAGGAGGGAAACAATTATGGAACTAACAAGTATTGCATTCTTAGCTGTAGGCTTAGCTATGGGTCTGGCTGTAATAGGATCAGCACTAGGGCAAGGTAGAGCGGCAGCTGCGGCAATGGAGGGAATTGCTCGCCAGCCAGAGGCAGCCGGTGACATCAGAACAACCTTACTTCTTGCGTTAGCATTTATTGAGGCATTGACGCTGTTTACGTTTGTAATCTCAATTTTGATGTGGACTAAGCTGTAAATTGCGGTTACATCCACATAAATTCTTGGAATTATAAGTACAAGCTAGGGCGAATGGGGGTGAACAGCCGATCATTCGCCCACCTACTATTTAGGCGAGAGAGGAGGTTGTCTCGGTGCACTTTGATTTTTGGACATTATTATGGACTATACTCAATCTCTTCGTGGTGATTGTTGTTTTAAATAAATTACTCTATAAGCCAATGACTGAAATGATGGAAAAGCGAGAGAATGAAATCGAAGAATCCATCAACAAGGCGGCAACAGACAGAAAAGAAGCAGAAGCCCTCTTGGCAGACTACAAATCTCAAATAGCAAACGCTAAAAGCGAAGCTCAGAAGATTATCAAAGAAGCTAGTGAGGCTGCTGAAAAGAATAAGGAGCAAATTACCGCCAAGGCTACTGAGGAAGCGGAGCGAACTCTAGAAAAGGCTAGACGAGAAATCCGCTTAGAGAAGGAAAAGGCCTTAGGGGAAGTGCGAGATGAGATTGCCACCTTAGCAGTATTGGCTGCTGGGAAAGTCGTAGATAAGTCTATCTCGGTTGAAGACCACGAGAAGATGGTGCGTCAATTCGTTGATCAGGTAGGGGATGTCCAATGATTAACAAGGCGGTAGCCCGAAGATATGCCCATGCCCTGTTTCAGCTTGCTCAGGAGAAAAAAATCCTAGATCAAGTTCAAGATGAATTGACTCAAGTTGTAGCTACCATTGAAGAAAATGACAAGTTAAAGAGTATTTTAGAGCACAGGTTAATACCAGAAGGCGAAAAACGAGAGCTCATTAAAAAGAGTTTTGGTCAATTTTTGTTACCGGAAACCTTGAATTTTATCATGTTAACTATAGATAAGAAACGCGAAACCTATCTCAAAGAGATTTTAGGACAGTATAAACTATACGCTGATGAGGCCAGAAACCTCTATCGAGCAGAAGTTACTGCTGCCAGTCAGTTGACTCCAGCCCATGTAAGTGACTTGGAGAGCAAACTTTCCAAGCTCACGGGGAAAGAAGTCAAAGTGACGGTGAATGTTAACCCAGAGCTTATAGGTGGACTAATAGTTAAGCTAGGTGACAAAGTGATTGATGGCAGTGTAACTAAGCGATTAGAGATGTTGCAGCGCAATTTGAAGAGTATCAACTTTACAGTAAGTGGGGTGAACTAACGTGAGTATCAGGCCAGAAGAAATAAGCTCAATCCTGAAACAACAGATAGAAAATTATGAAGCAGACGTTGAAGTAACAAACGTGGGAACAGTTATTCAGGTTGGGGACGGTATCGCCCGTATATATGGCTTGGAAAAGGCCATGGCCGGTGAGTTGTTGGAATTTCCCGGCGGCGTTTACGGCATGGTGCAGAACTTAGAAGAAGACAATATCGGTTGTGTTATCCTAGGCCCCTATACTGATATCAAGGAAGGGGACCAGGTTAAGAGAACGGGCAGAATTGCGGAGGTTCCCGTAGGGGACGCTATGATTGGCCGTGTAGTTAACGCACTGGGCCAGCCTGTTGACGGCAAAGGAGAAATCAAGACTGATAAATTCCGACCAGTTGAAGCGGAAGCTCCTGGTGTTGTAGCTAGAAAATCAGTACACGAACCAATGCAGACTGGGATTAAAGCTATCGACGCAATGGTTCCCATCGGTAGAGGACAGCGGGAATTGATTATCGGTGACCGTCAGACTGGTAAGACGGCAGTAGCCGTTGACACAATTATCAACCAAAAGGCTCAAGATGTCATATGTATTTATGTTGCCATTGGACAGAAGGCTTCTACAGTAGCTGGGGTAGTGTCCAAGCTTGAGGAAACAGGGGCAATGGATTATTCTATCGTAGTGGCGGCGTCAGCAAGTGAGCCAGCACCTTTGTTGTTCTTAGCACCCTATGCGGGCTGTGCTATGGCAGAAGAATTTATGTATCAAGGTAAGCACGTACTTATTATCTATGATGACTTATCAAAGCAAGCGGTAGCATACCGTGAGTTATCATTGCTACTTAAAAGACCTCCAGGTCGAGAGGCATTCCCAGGGGACGTATTCTACTTACACTCTCGCCTATTAGAGCGAGCAGCAAAGTTAGACGATAGCCTAGGTGGAGGTTCCATTACAGCCCTACCTATTATTGAAACCCAGGCTGGGGACGTATCAGCATATATTCCTACAAACGTTATTTCAATTACTGACGGTCAGATTTTCTTGGAGTCAGACCTGTTCTACGCCGGTCAACGACCAGCTATTAACGTGGGTCTGTCAGTATCTCGGGTTGGTGGTTCAGCTCAGATTAAGGCCATGAAGCAGGTAGCAGGTCGTTTGAGACTTGACTTGGCTCAGTTTAGAGAGCTAGCAGCCTTTGCCCAGTTCGGTTCAGATTTGGACAAGGCTACTCAGGCTAGATTGGCTCGTGGTGAGAGAATGCAAGAGATCTTGAAACAGGGGCAATATGACCCAATGGCAGTAGAAGAACAAGTAGTTGTTATATATGCTGCAGTTAACGGTTTCTTAGATGATCTACCAGTAGATCAAGTTAAGAAGTTTGAGAGAGAATACTTGGAGTACATGCGCAACTCTAAGTCTGACTTAATGAAGAATATTGTGGAAAAAGGTAAGCTAGAAAAAGACCTAGAGGAGCAGTTGAAAAAAGCCTTAGATGACTTTAAACAGAGCTTTAAGTAAACGTGACCACTATACAGAGTGAGGTGGTGAAACTAGATGGCAGGAATGCGGGATATCAAGCGGCGGATACGCTCGGTTAAAAATACCCAGCAGATAACTAAGGCCATGAAAATGGTTTCAGCTGCCAAGTTGAGAAAGGCGCAAGAGCGGGTTGTAGCAGCTCGGCCTTTCAAGAGTAAGCTGGAAGAGGTATTGAAGCGATTGGTGGCTGTGTCTGGTGAGATAGACCATCCCTTAATTCAGGTAAGAGAGCCCCAAAAGGCTGCCTATGTGGTAGTTACCGCAGACAAAGGGCTTTGCGGAGGCTATAACAGTAACCTGATTAAGTTGGCTCACAAACAGGTGGAGCAGAGCGAAATACCTGCTGAAGTAGTGGCAGTTGGTCGCAAGGGAAGAGATTTCTTCCGTCGCAAGGAAAAAAGAATAGGCCATGAATTTATCAACATTGGCGAAGAGATAAATATAGAGTTGGCTCGTCAAGTGACGCGAGCAGTCACTAATATGTACGAGTCTGGTGAATACGACCAGATTTACTTGGTCTACACAGAATTTATGACAGCAATACAACAGCAACCAGTAGTCAAAAAGCTTCTGCCCATCGATCCACCTGAGGACGAAGGCGAAGATGCAGGAGACTACATCTTTGAGCCCAGTGCGGAGGAGGTTCTCAATACCTTATTGCCGCGTTACGTGGAAAATGTTGTCTATCAGGCCCTGTTAGAGGCCAAGGCCAGCGAACACGGAGCAAGAATGACAGCCATGGGCTCTGCAACAGACAACGCAGCAGAGATGATTGAAAAGCTTACGCTTTCCTATAACAGAGCTAGACAGGCGGCAATTACCCGGGAGATTTCCGAAATCGTCGGCGGCGCTGAGGCACTGAAGCAGTAAAGGAGGGAAATTAGACCATGAATACAGGAAAAGTTGTTCAGGTTATCGGCCCCGTAGTTGACATCGAGTTTGAACCGGGGCAGCTGCCTGAAGTATACAACGGCGTTGAAATAAAGAGTGAATTTCAAGACGACCTAGATGAGGCGGCTAAAGAACTAGAATTTAACATTACCCTAGAAGTGGCCCAGCACTTGGGGAACAACATGGTTCGTACTGTTGCCATGAGCTCAACTGATGGATTGCAGCGGGGCATGGTAGCTAAGGATACAGGCAAGGCAATTGCTGTACCTGTAGGTGATGATACCCTAGGCCGAATGTTTAACGTACTGGGAGACCCAATTGATGAGCAGGGTGAAGTTAATGCTAAGGAAGAATGGCCTATTCACCGTCAGGCTCCCACCTTTGAACAGCAGGAACCATCTACTGAGATGCTGGAAACAGGAATTAAGGTAGTTGACCTGTTGGCTCCTTACGCCAAAGGTGGTAAGGTAGGTCTATTTGGAGGTGCCGGTGTAGGTAAGACGGTACTTATTATGGAGTTAATTAGAAACATCGCTTACGAGCACGGTGGCTACTCGGTTTTTGCCGGTGTAGGTGAGCGTACTCGTGAGGGTAATGACTTATGGCATGAGATGAAGGACTCTGGCGTTATCGACAAAACAGCCCTAGTTTTCGGTCAGATGAACGAGCCCCCTGGTGCAAGACAGCGGGTTGGTCTAACAGGACTTACTATGGCAGAGTACTTCCGTGATAAGCAAGGACAGGACGTACTGTTCTTCGTGGATAACATCTTCCGATTTACTCAGGCAGGCTCTGAGGTATCGGCCCTATTGGGACGTATGCCTTCAGCGGTAGGTTACCAGCCTACTTTGGCCACTGAGATGGGTAACTTGCAGGAGCGAATTACATCAACTAAAGAGGGTTCTATTACATCAGTGCAGGCTATTTACGTACCTGCCGATGACTTGACTGACCCGGCTCCGGCAACAACATTTGCCCACTTGGATGCTACTACAGTACTTTCAAGAGCCATTTCAGAGTTGGGTATCTACCCAGCGGTGGACCCCTTGGATTCAACCTCTAGAATTTTAGAGCCTGAAATCTTAGGTGAAGAGCACTATCGAGTAGCTCGAGATGTACAGTCAGTACTACAGCGCTACAAAGAGCTACAGGACATTATCGCCATCCTAGGTATGGACGAATTATCTGATGAAGATAAGCTTGTAGTATCAAGAGCTAGAAAGATACAGCGTTTCTTGTCCCAGCCGTTCTTCGTGGCAGAGCAGTTTACAGGAATCTCTGGTAAATACGTGGCCATTGCGGATACGATTAAAGGCTTTAAGGAGATTGTTGAAGGGAAACACGACAACTTGCCAGAGCAGGCCTTCTACATGGTAGGGACCATTGAAGAGGCGGTAGAGAAGGGCAAAGAGCTAGAAGGGAATGGGTAATTATGGCTCAAAAAGCTCTAAAAATGGAAGTGGTAACTCCTGAAAGGACCGTGTTCAGCGATGATGTGGAATCAGTGGTAGTTCCTGCAACGCAAGGATATTTGGGAGTCCTATATAACCACGCACCTATGATCACTGGGCTAGAAATTGGTGTTATCAAGTACACAAAAGACAACAAAGAGAACCTGATGGCAGTGACTGGTGGATTTATGGAAGTTATGGATAACAAGTTAGTTGTCCTAGCTGATGCTGCAGAACTATCTAGCGAAATAGATGTAATCAGGGCTCAAGAGGCCAAGAAAAGAGCGGAGCAACGCATAGAGACAAAGAAGGAAGAGATTGACTTTGAGCGAGCTAAGCTGGCACTATATCGCGCCCTTAACCGGATTGAGGCAGCAGAAAAGGACTAGCATAAAAATTACCAGGATGTCCATGCAGGATATTTAAGAAAAGAATAGAATAAATATTATATTGCTTTAAATCAAAGCAATTAACCTAAAGACGGAAATACCCTGTCCATGCAAATGGGCAGGGTATTTCTGTATGTGTGCCCGGCACGGGCGGTAACTTGGCGGTGAAAGTCCGCTGTGGGCTTGGTAGTGGGAACCACTAGCCAATGACAAGGGTGTCCATCGCGAGG